>DASRYK010000133.1:0-48922 GCA_035687205.1 Methylocella sp.
AGACCGGTTTATTGATGACCAATGCCCATGGCAGGATCGCAAGGCGCTGCAGCGCAGCTTCTTGCCGTCTTGCTTTGGCCTTGGGCTTCAAGCTCACCGGAGAAAGACGGATGAATGTTCGAAATCCATCGTGAAGAAATCGATTGGGCAGGGCGCAAGCTCGTGCTCGAAACTGGCAAGATCGCGCGCCAAGCCGATGGCGCGGTCGTTGCCACCTACGGCGAAACGACGGTTCTCGCCACCGTCGTCTCCCTTAAGGCGCCAAAGCCGGGAACGGATTTTTTCCCCCTCACTGTCAATTATCAGGAAAAGGCGTTCGCCGCTGGCAGGATTCCCGGCGGTTATTTCAAGCGGGAGGGAAGGCCGAGCGAAAGGGAAACGCTTGTTTCCCGGCTCATCGACCGCCCCATCCGGCCGCTTTTCCCTAATGGCTATCGCAACGAAACGCAGGTCGTTGCAACCGTGCTCTCGCATGATCTTGAAAACGACCCCGACATTGTAGCAATGGTCGCAAGCTCGGCCGCTCTCACGCTTTCGGGCGTGCCTTTCATGGGGCCCGTCGGCGCGGCGCGCGTCGGCTGTTTCAACGGCGTTATGAAGGTCAATCCTTCAATCGAGGAGCTTAAGGATTCCGCGCTCGACCTTGTGGTCGCAGGAACCGCCGACGCGGTGCTCATGGTCGAATCCGAGGCCAAGGAGCTTTCTGAAGCCGCCATGCTTGAGGCCGTCATGACTGGCCATTCCGCCTTCCAGCCGGTGATCGACGCCATCATCCGGCTTGCCGAGAAGGCCGCAAAGCCGCCGCGCGAGCTTATCATCCCCGACCGGAGCGAAATTGATGCGGCGGTGCGGAACATCGCCGAGGCGGAATTGCGCGAGGCCTATAAGATCACCCTCAAGCAGGACCGTTACGCCGCAGTCGATGCCGTGAAGGAAAAGGTCATGGCCGCGCTCTGCCCTGCGGAGGGCGAGACGAAATTCTCCAAGGAGGATGTTGCCGAGAGTTTCCATGATCTGCAAGCGCAAGTTGTGCGCCGGAATATTCTCGACACCGGCATCCGAATCGATGGGCGCGGCGTCAAGACAGTCCGGCCCATTGTTGCCGAAGCCGGCGTGCTGCCGCGCACGCATGGATCGGCGCTGTTCACCCGCGGCGAAACCCAGGCGCTTGTCGTTGCGACCCTCGGGACGGGTGAAGACGAGCAATTCGTTGACAGCCTCGAAGGCACTTACAGGGAGCGTTTTCTTCTCCATTACAACTTCCCTCCCTTCTCGGTTGGCGAGACAGGCAGGCTCGGCTCGCCGGGGCGGCGCGAGATCGGTCATGGGAAGCTCGCCTGGCGCGCCATCCACCCGATGCTGCCGCCGGCCGCAGAATTTCCCTACACGATCCGGGTCGTCTCGGAGATCACCGAATCGAACGGCTCATCCTCCATGGCGACGGTCTGCGGCTCCTCGCTTGCGTTGATGGATGCGGGCGTGCCCTTGAAGCGGCCGACGGCGGGAATCGCCATGGGGCTTATCCTTGAAGGCGGCCGTTTTGCCGTGCTTTCCGACATCCTTGGTGACGAAGATCATCTCGGCGACATGGATTTCAAAGTAGCGGGCACGCGGGAGGGCGTCACCTCGCTCCAGATGGATATCAAGATCACCGGCATCACCGAAGAGATCATGCGCGTTGCCCTGGAGCAGGCGCGTGAAGGGCGGCTGCATATCCTTGGTGAAATGGCCAAGGCGCTTGAGGGCGCTCGCGCCGAGCTTGGCGAGTTCGCGCCCCGGATCGAGAGCTTCAAGATCCCGACCGAGAAGATTCGCGACGTGATCGGCACCGGCGGCAAGGTGATCCGTGAGATCGTCGAGAAGACAGGCGCGAAGATCAACATTGAAGACGATGGAACGGTAAAAGTTGCGTCTTCCGACAGCAATTCGATCCGCGCCGCGGTCAATTGGATCAAGTCCATCACGAGCGAGCCGGAGGTTGGCCAGATTTACGACGGAACGGTTGTGAAGGTCGTGGACTTTGGCGCCTTCGTGAATTTCTTTGGCACCCGGGACGGGCTCGTGCATATTTCTCAGCTCGCCAAGGGCCGGGTCGCCAAATCCTCCGATGTGGTCAAGGAAGGCGATAAAGTGAAAGTCAAGCTTCTCGGCTTTGACGACCGCGGCAAGGTGCGCCTATCGATGCGCCTTGTCGATCAGAAGACGGGAGAAGATCTCGAGGCCAAAGAAAAGCTCGAGCAGCAGGAGGCAGGGGAGTAACCGTCTCTCCATAAGATTTCTTCAAAGGGCGCTGTCTGCGCCCTTTTTTGCGCGCGCTCTGCTGCGCGGATTGGCCGGCGCCGCGCCCGCAGCCTATTCAATCGCTGGTTCGCTTCACTAAACTCTTTCACATGCGCAGGGCATATTCGCGCCTCTCCGTTTCCGTGAACCGGGACTTTGTTATAATATTTCGCTGGAATTTGGCCTGTTCACGAGGGCAAGATGCATAATTTTCGAATGTTGATAGCTGGTATTCTTTTAATATTCATTGCTGGCTCCTCCGCCAGCGCAACACGCGCCGAAGAGGCTGCATCAGTGAATGCCGCGCCGCCTGGCCAGCCACCGGCGCTGAGCCCTTTCACAACGATTTACCGTTTCCAAGGCGGCGCATTGGGACTCTCGCCGAAGGGCGGCCTTGCGGCGGATGCGGAAGGAAACCTCTATGGAACCGCTTTATATGGCGGCAAATGCACCGGCTGCGGTGTTGTTTTCAAGCTTGCCAAGCCTGTGCCTGGGAAAACGCAATGGATCTATTCGGTTCTGCACGCGTTTCAGCCCGGCCGGGATGAGATCGCTCCTGCTGCTCCGCTCACCATCAAGGGCGGCACGATCTACGGAACGGCGGCAGGAGGCTGCGCTAATCAGATCTGCAGCTATGGCGGCGTGTTCCGGCTGACGAAGTCTGGCAGCAGCTGGACCTATAAGCTTTTGCACAGATTTAATAAGGCGCAAGGGAGCACGCCCTTGGGAGGCGTGCTCGTGGCAAGCAACGGGACGCTTTATGGAACTACATTTGGCGGCGGCCGGGGCAACGCCGGCGTCATCTATAAGATCGCCCCAAACGGCCAGTTTTCCGTCATCCATAATTTCACGCGCTCCTCTCCTGGCGGCGGGCCTTGCAAGGACTGCGGGAATTATCCAGGAGGGCCGCAGGGCGAGCTGATCTTCGGCAAGGATGGCGCAATCTACGGAACTACCGCAAGGGGCGGCAAATACGACCTTGGCACTGTTTTCCGCGTCACGCCCGCCGGCGCCCATAGTATTCTTTACAGCTTCCTTGGCTCGAACCAGCTCGGCGGCTCGCACGATGGCGCACAGCCCGAAGGCCGCCTCGCCTTGGGCAAAAACGGCACGATCTATGGGACAACGTCCATAGGCGGAAAAAGCCCGACGGGCTACGGAACCGCGTGGTCTCTGGCGCCGAAGGGCGGCGGCAAATGGGCCTACATGCAGATCCTTATCTTCGATGGGGCGGTCAATACTCCCCATTCTGGCGTCGTCATTGACGCCTCGGGCAATCTTTATGGAGCCGGGGAAGACGGCGGCACATATAGCGGCGGCGGCCTCTTCCGGCTCAGCCTGCCGAAGACGGGATCCGCCTGGATTTTGACGGTTCTGCGTAATTTCAATCCTTTGGATGCCAATGGAACGAGCCCCGCCGCGGGTCTCACGCTGAGCGGCGGCATGCTTTATGGGTTGAACACCAAAGGCGGCCTTAAGACCGGCATTTGTTTCACCGGCTGCGGAACCGCCTTCGCTTACAGGCTTTAGAGATTTAGGGGGCGCGCCCCGCATTCACCGGGCTGCCCCTTTCTGCTGACTAGCCCGGAGCACGAGGAGGGCAAATGTATATTCTTCAGCGCATCTTTAAGTATTCTCTCTCTTTTCTCATTCTTACATCTAACGCCGCCTGGAGCGCTGAGGCTCCCAGCGGGGGCAGCACGCCGTTAACGGACGAAGCCGCGGCATCACGCGGATTTTCGACGCTCTACCGCTTCCGGGGCGGCGCATTGGGCAACTGGCCGCGCGGCGGCGTTGCGCTTGATACGGCCGGAAACGTCTATGGAACGACGCTCTATGGCGGATCCTGCTCGACGTGCGGCGTGATCTACCAGCTCGTTAAACCTGCACCAGGGCAGACGGCTTGGACGTACAAAGTCTTGCACGCATTTCAACTCGGTGCTGATGGGATAGCGCCAACCGCTCCCCTCACAATAAAGGGGAGCGCGATCTACGGAACGGCTTCGGCAGGCGCCAATCCGCTTTGCGGGTGCGGCGAGGTCTTCTCGCTAACAAAATCCGGCACTGGCTGGTCATATAAGATTTTGCACCGCTTCAACCGCTCGCAAGGGACCACGCCCATTGGCGGTGTTCTTGTTGCCGCGGATGGCACCCTCTATGGAACGGCCTCCGGCGGTGGGGCGAAGCAGGGAGGGGTGCTCTACAAGATCACGCCTGGCGGCACTTTCTCGGTGCTCCACAATTTCGCGAAGGCGACGGGCAGCGGGCCGCAGGGTGAGCTTATCTTCGGCAAGGATGGCGCAATCTATGGGACAACCTTTAGCGGCGGCAAATACAACCAAGGAGCCGTCTTCCGCATCACCACTGGGGGTGCCTACTCGGTCCTTTACCATTTCAAGGGGATCTACCAGTTTCCGCCCTCCCATGATGGCGCGCAGCCCGAAGGCCGGCTCGCTTTGGGCAAGGACGGCACGATTTATGGGACGACCACATTCGGCGGCAATGCTTCAGGCTATGGAACAGCCTGGTCCTTGACGCCAAGCGCCGGCGGCACATGGACCTATGCGCAGCTTTATATTTTTGGCTCGCCGAGCAATCTTCCGCATTCGGGTTTGGTGATCGACGCCGCGGGCAACCTCTATGGAACGGCCGCAGGGGGCGGCGCATTCGGATCCGGAACGCTTTACAGGCTCAGCCCGCCAAAGACCGGAAAGACCTGGGTTCTAACCGTGCTCCGGAGCTTCAAAGGCCGGAACACGAATGGTGATACGCCCTATGCTGACATCGTGCTGAAAGGGGGAGCTTTATACGGCACTAACCTCACCGGCGGGATGTTGAACCTTTGCGGCAACGGCTGCGGAACCGTCTTCCGCTACGGGCTGTGATACGATTACGGGGCGGCGCGAAGCGCGAGTGGCAGGGCGCCGCCCTTGATCCTTAAGGCTGCGGCCGGGGCGTTGCTGCAACGCTCGGCGGAAGGACAGGAAGGGTCACTTCCGGCTGCCGCCCGGTGAGCGCTTTGAGGAACTCCGTAACTTTGCCGATCTCATCGTCACTGAGCTTCTGACCGAGCTGCGACTCGCCCATCACCGCGACCGCCTGCTTCAAATCCCACGCATGCCCGCTATGAAAATAAGGCGCGGTCAATTCCACATTGCGCAAGGTCGGAACCTTGAAGACGTAATCGTCGCTCACGGTCTTTGTGACGGCGAACCGGCCCCGGTCGTCCGGTGGGAGGAACTCCCACCCGGGCTTTTGAACGACCCCAAAGGGAGCGTATGAGCCGCCGCCGATATTAACCCCGTTATGGCAGGCAGAGCATCCTTTCTCGACGAAAATCTTCAAACCCTTCTTTTGGTCCTCCGTAAGCGCCTTATCATCGCCTTTCAGCCAGCGGTCGAAGGGGGCATCGGGCGTGATCAGAGTCGCCTCGAAGACCGCAATGGCCTTGCCGATATTGTCATATTTCACCGGATCGGGGTCTCCGGGGAATGCCTTTTTGAAGGCCTCAACATAGCCAGGAATACCTTTAAGCTGCTCAACAGCATGCTGTTTCGTGATGCCCATCTCGACGGGATTAACGATCGGCCCGCCCGCCTGCTCCCTGAGATCGGCCGCGCGGCCATCCCAGAATTGCGCCGTGTTGAACACCGCGTTCAGAACCGTCGGGGCATTGCGGTCTCCGCGCTGCCAATTGTGACCGATCGACGTTGACCGTCCGTCTGCGCCCCCCATTCCGATGATATGGCATGTGCTGCAGCTGATATTGTGGCTCTCCGATAAGCGCGGATCGAAATAGAGCATCTTTCCAAGCGCAAGCTTTTCTGGCGTCGCAGGATTGCCGGGCAGAGCAGGGGGCGACGTGGGGACCGGATCGATGAGGCCTTTCACCTGATTGCGCAAAGGATCGGCCCACGCAGCGTCAGCCGCTCCTGCCATGAGGAATGCAGCCAAAGCTGCAATCAATGACGCGCGCATGATTGATGCTCCAATCGCTATCTCTGCAGACTCAAACTTGCCCCCTCGCTGCTTGATGTGCGATTCCCAGGAGGCGCTCTGAAGGAGGAGCTATTAATAATACCGTCTGCCGTCAATCCTGGCTTCGCAATGTGAGATACATCAAACCAAGATAGAGTCCCGGTATGATGACCATGATACCCAGAACGATTGGATTCGGAATCCCGCAATTGTTGGTCATCACAGCGTAAAAAAACACCGCATTGGTGATGAGCAAAAAAACAATCCCGATGTACCATGGTCTGAGCTGGTTGCGCCTGCTTGCTTCCGCCATCGTGGACTCTCCTGTATATAATTGACCTGTATATAATTGAGCTTTCTTTATTTATTGCCGCTTCACATGGGGGCCAGGTTTGACGTGCCGCAATGGCGCGCCCTCTTGTCTGCGAAGATTGAAGCCCTAAGATCTTGAGAATCCTCCGCGTGGAGTGGAATTCCATCATGAAGGGTGAGAACACAGACAAATTGCCGCAACCAGAGACCACAACGAAGAAACGGCAAGGGAACCGTGCTGGCGGCACCGGGAGAACAGCACAGGCAATACCGGAGAAACTGTCATGACAGACCATCAAACAATTGACGCACTCTCCGAGGCTCTGGAGGACGAGTATAAGGCACGTGCGGCCTATCGCAAGGTGATCGAACGGTTCGGCCCTGTCCGCCCTTTTGTGAATATTGCCGAGGCCGAAGAACGCCACATAGAGTCGCTTTTGGCTCAGTTCAGCCGCTTGGGTGTGGACCCGCCACCAGACCTCTGGCCGGAGCGCGTGACGGCTCCCGCCTCTGTTGCGCAGGCCTGCGCGGACGCCATAGAAGCGGAAATTGAAAATGACGCGATGTACACCCGCCTTCTCGGGCAAGTCACCGACGCCGGGGTGCGCGAGGTCATGCTGCGTCTGCAGGCCGCTTCGCGCAGCAATCACTTGCCCGCCTTTCAGCGCTGTTTAGAGCGCGAGGGCAAAGCGCAAGCGCGGGGAAGGGGCTCTTCGCCTTGAATCTTAAAGAGCTCTTCCACGCGAAGCATTTTGGAAATAAATCTGGTTATTGAAGGCGCCCGTCTCACCCTCTTGTGAGATGTGCTTGGCTCTTTAGCGGGGTCTTTCTGCTCCCGCTGTGCATTCTATGCACTCTGCGTGCACCGCAGGAGTTGCGGCTGCCCCAATCATGCGCCTCAACTCAGGCAAGCAGGATCCGCAATTGGTGCCGGCGCCAAGTCTTGCACCAATGGCCTCGGTTGACGAGGCGCCAGAAGCGATGGCAGAGAGAATGACGCTTGATTTCACACCAAAACAAGCACAAACGACGGGAGAGGTGTCGAACTCGCGAGAAGCAATCTGACCCGAAAGCAGAAATCGGCGCGCCCTGCTGTCAAGCCTCTCAAGCTGCCAAATACCGGCGAGGCTGCTCCAGCTTGGCGCCTCTGCCTCCCGCCCGTAGAAAAGCACAAAATCGAGCTTCTGGTCCGTAATGAATGCGGCACGAAAGATGCCCTTCGCAGGATCGCTGTAGATTGCCCTTTCTCGTGAGGCTGATTTTGCAGCAACGGCATCGAGCAATGTTGAGAAAGGCGCATTCGTTGCGAAGCGAGCAGCAAAGCCGCCGTCAATCGCGCTCCAGGCATAGACAGTCTCACCGGGCAGAGGCATGCGGTCACGCGAAAGCGCAAAGCCATGCGCCGCGTAAATGGCAGGTGACAGCGCGGCCGGAACGCATTTCGAGTCAGGCTGACCCGAGTGCGGATCGGTGACGGCATGGACAAGGTCGCCCGTTCGCGCTTGCGCGGATGTCTCATCGCTCCAGTGGATCGGCACAAAAATGCGGCCGGGCGCTTGCGCGGCCGCCGGGCGCACACGGAATACGCCGCACCCTTGTGCGGTGCTCACGCGCGCAAGGCCATCTGACGAGAGACCGAGCCTGGCCGCATCCTCCGGATTGACTTCGACGAATGGATCCGGCGTATGGCTGCCGAGCCTCGGCGAAAGACCCGTGCGGGTCATGGTATGCCATTGGTCGCGCACGCGGCCCGTGTTTAAGAGAAATGGAAAGTCCGCACGGGGCTCCTCAGCAAGGGCTGGCTCGGCCACAGCAATCACCTGTGCCCGGCCGGAAGGCGTGAAGAAACGCCAGCCGGTGAACATGCGCTTGGTTCCGCCCGGAGATAATGCTGTGACTGGCCATTGAATGGGTTTGAGGCCCTCGTAGTCCAAATCACTAAGCTGTGAGAGGCCTCCGAGATCGAAATCCCTGCGCCCTTCGTTTTCGAATGATGAAAGTGCAGCATGCTCGCGGAAAATGTCCGCAGGGCCTGCATAATCGAAGGCGGCGCCAAAACCCATCCGCTTTGCAACTTCGGAAATAGCCCACCAATCCGGCCGCGCTTCGCCGGCAGGCGCCAAAAAGGCGCGCTGGCGCGAAATCCGCCGCTCGGAATTGGTCACGGTGCCATCTTTTTCACCCCACGCGGCAGCAGGAAGGAGCACATGAGGGCCAGCACTAATCGTGTCGGTCGAGCGCACAATGTCCGATATGACAAGGAGATCAAGCCTCGAAAGGGCCTTTCGCGCTTGGCTGGCGGCAGGCAGGCTTACAGCCGGATTGGTGCCCATGATCCAAAGGGCCTTGATGCTCCCCTTGGCAGCGGCATCGAACATTGCGACGGCCTTGAGGCCTTCACGCTGCGCGATTCTCGGGGCCTTCCAATAGCGGCGAACCCGGTCAATCTCTGCGGCAGAAAATCCCATATGCGCGGCGAGCTGATTAGCAAGCCCGCCCGCCTCACGCCCGCCCATGGCATTCGGCTGGCCGGTCAGCGAAAAGGGCCCCGCGCCGGGCAGGCCGATGCGCCCAGCCGCGAGATGGCAATTGATGATGGCGTTGACCTTATCCGTGCCCTGCCAAGACTGGTTGATGCCTTGGCTGAACATTGTCAAAACGCGCTGCGTGCCAGCCCACAAGTTGAAAAAGGCGGAGATTTCACCGGTGGGTGCGCCGCATTTTCCGGAGACGGCGGCCGCATCCGGTGCTATGGCTCGCGCGCGAGCCAGAGCGGCCTTGAAACCCTCAGTATGTGCTCTGACAAAAGCATGATCGATGAGATCTGCATCTGCCAAATAAACGAGGAGACCGCAAAAGAGGACGGTATCCGTGCCTGGCGCGATCGTCAATGAGAGGTCCGCGCTTTCCGTTGTGGCCGTGCGCCGGACATCGATGGTTGCGAGGCGGGCGCCCCGCTTGCTGCGCGCCCGCATCATGCGCTGGAAAAGGACAGGATGGCACCATGCAGCGTTCGACCCTGCAAGGACAAAAAGATCAGCCTCATCGATATCTTCGTAGCAGCAAGGCACCGTGTCTGAGCCGAAGGCGCGGATGTGGCCGGCAACGGAAGATGACATGCATAAGCGGGAATTCGTGTCGACATTCGCAGAGCCAATGAAACCTTTCATGAGCTTATTGGCAACGTAATAGTCCTCTGTGAGTAATTGCCCAGAAAGGTAAAAGGCAATAGCCTCCGGTCCGTGCTGCTTGAGGATCTGGAGAAATCCTGTGGCGATGCGGCCAAGCGCTTCGTCCCAGGTTGCCCGCTTGCCATCGACAAGGGGATATAGAAGCCTCTCTCTAAGTCCCAACGTCTCGCCGAGCGCAGCGCCTTTGGAGCAGAGGCGGCCAAAATTCGCGGGATGCTCTTTGTCACCTGAGATGATCGGGCCTCCTTCCCCGCCGGGCGTTACAACAATCCCGCAGCCCACGCCACAATACGGGCATGTTGTATACACGCTCCGTGTCTGTGCAGGCGCATTCATCAATAGACATCCGTCTGATAGCGCTTCTGCGCTCGAAGATCTTTCACGAAAGCCTTTGCAGAGTCTTGGCTCATTTCACCTTGCTCCGCGCAGATCTCAACAAGCGCCCGCTCGACGTCCGCGGCCATGCGTTTTGCATCGCCGCAGACGTAAAAGTGAGCGCCATTCGAGATCCAATCCCACAGACTGGCTGCTTCTTCGCGCATTTTATCTTGGACATAGACCTTGCTTGCGCCATCGCGCGACCAGGCAAGTGAAAGTTTCGAGAGTATGCCTGCAGCTATGAATCCCTGAAGCTCATCCTCGTAGAAAAAATCTGCTGCCTGCCGCTGATGACCGAAGAAAAGCCAGGCTGGCCCTTGGGCCTTCCTTGCCATGCGCTCCTGCAAGAACGCACGGAATGGCGCTATGCCGGTTCCTGGGCCAACCATAATGATAGGGGTATCGTTATTTACAGGCAGCGCGAAGTCATGAGCCCGCTGAACATAGACCTTCACTCTGTCTCCTGGCTGCAAAGCCCTGCAGGCAAATGTCGAGGCGGCGCCGAAACGCTCCCTCCCAGCGAGCGTGTAGCGCACATGATCAATCGTCAGCGCAATCCGCCCAGGGCATGCTCTTGGTGACGAGGCGATCGAATAGAGCCTTGGCTGCAGTGGATCGAGCGCTTCAACAAAGGCTTCGGGATCGGGCCTGAGCCGTGAAAATTTTTCAATGGCGCCCAATACATCAAGGGCTGAAGCGTCGCCGTCCGGATCCTCCCCTTTTGCCAAGGCTTTTGCCTTGGCTCGCGAAACTCCTCCTTTGATGTAAGAGATCAGCTCGAAGAGCATGTCCGGTGCTGGGCCGAGCGAAACGTCTTCCCGGAGCACACTGCGCAGTGTCTTTTCTCCTATTGGAAAATCTGGCGGGGCGCCGATCGCTGCAATCACCTGATCGACTAGGCCTTCATCATTGAGGGGAAAGATCCCAAAGCTATCGCCTGGCGTATATTCGAGCGCTGCTTCCGAAATGTCGAACTCGATGTGGTATGTTGCCTTTTCTGACCCTTCGCGGTTGAGTTTCTTGCGCGTAAGGAATACCGCTTCGGCGGGGTTGTTTCGTGAATAGCCAGGCTGCGCATCTGCATCGCGGGCTCTCGCGGCTTCATGGGCATCTGCTTTGATCTTGGCCTGGCCGGGGTCAATCGCTCCGCCGCCCATTTCTTCGACAAGGGCCTTAAGCATGCGGGCGGTCTCTTTCCCGCCTGGCACGCAGAGGTTCAAGCGCTCTTCGGCTTGCGATGCGATGGCACTGGCATAATCCTCGCAATTATAACCGCATTGGCCGCAATCCTGCTGGGCCATCGCTGCCATCATACGGCGCGGCAGCGGATGCCCTTCAGCTAGCTTCATGCGCTCACTCAGCGGCAAGGCAGGGTCGTGCCATGGCGCGCCGCCGCCGTCAGGCATGGAAAACACCTGTCCCGGGGCAAGTGCAGCAGCGGAGAAATCATTGCCTTGGTCTGCAGGGGGCGACAAGAGTCCGGCGAAGAATCCATTGAGCCATGCGCGCTGTTCTGGAGAGAATGGCGCATTCTCCGGAATGAGCGGCAATGCTGGGGCAGGGCGGGGCATCGTATTCATGCGCTTCGCCCCTCAGCAAATGCAGCAAGCGCTGCAATGCCGGTGCGTATGGAGAATTGCTGAAAGCTTTCAGAAGGGCTCGCACGGTGAGCGAGATAGGCTTTGAGAAGCCTTTCGATGTGGACTGGAGCGTCCTTTGCCTTCACGTCGCGCAGGATTTCGCGGCCGATCGCGCCTTTCTCGCCAAATCCGCCCCCTGCAACGATATGGTAGCCATCGGCTGTATCGCCTTCGCTATTCATGTTCACCCGTGCCGCAATGAGGCCGATGTCGCCAATGTAATGCTGGGCGCAGGAGTGGTGGCAGCCCGTCAAATGGATATTGACAGGCTCATCGAGAGACACCCGTGATTCGCACCAGTCTGCAATGGCTTCAGCATGGGATTTGGTATCAGCGGCCGCAAAGCGGCAGCCGCGGGACCCCGTGCAGGCAACAATTCCGGCGCGGACAGAAGAAGCTTTCCAGCCAAGGCCGCAGGCCTCCAGAGCACGCTTGGCTTCATCCAGCCGGTGCTCGGGGATCCCTGAAATAAGCAGATTTTGCCATACAGTCAGCCGGATATCGCCATCGCCCAGATTGCGCGCGATCGCCGCAAGAGCATGCATCTGGTGGCAGGTCATCTTTCCAACGGGCAGCACAGCGCCGAGATAATACTTGCCCGGCTGTTTTTGCCTGTGCGCCCCGATATGCGCCCGCAAGTCTTTTGGCGGGCGAGGCCTGATATGCCTGGGATCTGCGCGTGCAAACTTGCGGCCGAGCCGTTGCTCGGCCTCGGCAATGAATCCGTCTAGCCCTCCATCCTTGGCCGCATAACGGTCAAGGACATATTTCAGCCGCGCTTTGTTGCGGCTGGTGCGGTCTCCTTCGGCAATGAAGACACGGACTATTGCATCAGCGGCCTCGGTCGATTCAGAGGGGCGGACAACAATGCCCGTGTCCCGCGCAAGATCCCGGTGCCCTGTTATACCGCCAAGAAGGAGCTTGAACCATACGCCGGGTTCGATGCCCGCGCCATCGCCGATTTCCACAGCTTGAAATCCGATGTCGTTCGTGTCTTCAAGCGATGGGATGGCTCCTCCGCCATCGAATGCGACGTTGAACTTGCGCGGAAGGCCGTAGAGCGAACGCTGGTTCAATATATGAAAATGCCAGTCTCGTGCATAAGGCCGGGTGTCAAGGAGAGCATGAGGGTCAATCCCCGCAGTCGCATCGCCAGTCACATTACGGATATTGTCGGCGCCAGAACCGCGGGTTGTGAGACCGAGGTCCTGCAGCCGCTCGATGACTTCAACAGAATTGCGAGGGGAGATTTCCCGAAGCTGCAAATTGGCGCGGGTCGTGACATGGGCATAGCCGCCCGCGAGCTTCTCGGCAATGCCTGCAACGCCGCTAAACTGCCAGTGGGAAAGTATGCCATTTGGTATGCGCAGACGGCACATGTAGCTCTCTTGAGCCGGTGCCACATAAAACAAGCCATAATACCGCCAGCGGTAATTGTCGGCGGGCTTTGGAGACTCGTCCCGGGCTGCCTGGCCTCGCAGCCTGCGATAAGCGTCAAAGGGATGCTCCTCGCGCTTCCATTTCTCCTGGTCGGTGAGCTTTTTTCCTGCTCTGATTGCCTTGTCTTGGGCCTCGATATGCGGCGCATCTGGATGCCCGGGGTTTGGCTCTGCCGGCCGCGCGGGGCTCTGACTCCACAATCCGTTAGCTTGGCGCGCCTGAACGCCTGCCACAAAGCCTTCAAGATAGTGCTTTTGCTCCAAGGTGAATCCGCTCGACATTTCCTGCCTCACGCGGCCTGCGGAAGCGCAAAATCAGGGCCGAAGGCAAGCTCCGCCCGAAAAGAGGAAATATCTTTGCCGGAGCGGATCCATTCGAGGTGCCACAGCGCATCCGATGTATCCCCGAAAAGGACTGCGCCCTTGAGCCTGCCCGCTTCGATCACAAATTTCTTGTAAATCCCTTCCCCATCATCTTCGAAAGTCACGACTTCGCTTGAAGGGCCCGGCAGGAAATCACCGGCAGAGAAGAGGTTGACGCCGGATACTTTAAGATTGGCTGCAAGGGTTGAGCCCCGGTAGGCGGCTGTCTTATTGCCCGAGAGCCAATCCGCTGCGGCAGCAGCCTGCTCGTAAGCAGGCTCGACAAGGCCATAAACGGTGCCGCGGTGCTCGGCGCATTCGCCAATAGCCAAGATATCAGGATCGCTCGTGACCATATGGTCATCAACGAGAATTCCGCGAGCGGCTGTGAGGCCCGCATCTTTGGCAAGCTGCACCCTTGGCCGCACGCCGGCAGCGCAAACAATGAAATCCGCCTCAATCCTGCGGCCGTCCGCAAACTCGACACCAGCCGCACAGCCCTCACCATAAACCCTTACTGTATTGGCATTAAGAAGCACACGAACGCCTCTGGCCTCAACCGCAGCACGCAAAAATCCTGCTGCGCGGTGATCCAATTGGCGCTCCATGAGACGGTCCATGACATGGACAAGCACGACCTCGACGCCTGCCTTAGCGAGGCCATGGGCTGCTTCTATCCCGAGGAGCCCGCCGCCAATGACAACTGCTCGAGCCCCTTTTTGCATGAAAAAGCGTATGGCGCAGACATCGGCAAGGTCCCGGAAGGTGAAAACATTAAAGAAATTCATGCCGGGCAGCGGGAGCCGGATGGGCTCTGAGCCAAGCGACAGAACGAGCTTTGAATAGGCGAAGCGAGCGCCGTTATTCAAGGTGACAGTCTTGGCTTGGCGATCGACGGCAGCGGCGGCCTGTCCCTCAATCGTGGTGATACCGCGGGAAGTCCACCACGAACGCGGCTTGAGCTCAATGGCATCCTCGCCAATCTCATTTGCGAGCAGCGGCGAAAGAAGAACGCGATTATAGGCTAGCCTTGGCTCTGCTCCGATGACGAGCAAATCAAAGCGGCCTGGCGCACGCTTTGTGATTTCGTCCACAAAACGCACGGCTGCCATTCCATTGCCAACGACGATCAGCCGCTCACCCATTTCCACGTCCTCCCATCCGCGGACAATGAAACTCGTGCCAGGAATGATTTCACGCAGCTTCGACGAAACAATGCCGCTCGTAAAGAAACTTCAAGACGCGCTCCCGGGCATGCATGTAAGTTTCGTCCGTGGCGAGCTCGATACGCTGCCGCGGCCGCGCGAGCGGCACATCCAGGATCTCGCCGATCCGTGCAGACGGGCCATTCGTCATCATGACAATGCGGTCAGAGAGCAGAACAGCTTCATCGACGTCGTGCGTGATCATGATCACTGTATTCTTCAGCTTGCCGTGAATACGCATCACTTCGTCTTGAAGATGAGCGCGTGTCAGTGCGTCAAGCGCCCCGAAAGGCTCGTCGAGCAGAAGCACCTTTGGTTCCATGGCGAGCGCGCGTGCGATGCCGACGCGCTGTTTCATGCCGCCAGAAATTTCAGACGGGTGCTTATCCACGGCATGCGTCATCTGAACGAGATCCAGATTGTGCAGTGTCCATTGGTGGCGTTCAGCCCTCGTCTTTTTCCCCCGGAAGACCTTATCCACGGCAAGACGGACATTGCCATAGACCGTAAGCCAGGGCAGAAGGCTGTGATTTTGAAAGACGATTGCCCGCTCTGGCCCAGGGCTGTTGACTTCCCGCTCCTCGAGCAAAACCGCTCCCTTCGTCACTCCAATAAGCCCTGCAACGAGATTGAGGAGAGTTGACTTGCCGCATCCAGAATGGCCAATGATGGTGACGAACTGTCCACGCTCGATTGCGAGATCGACGTCCCTCAAGACGCACGCCGCAGGGCCGCTGCCGGGGAAACACTTGGTGACGTGATCGATTTTGAGATATGTTCGCGCCACGGATATCTCCTTGAATCTAAGATTGGCCTCGTGTGACAAGCCGCCCGGCAAGCCCGACCAGGCGGTCAAGGATGAAGCCGGTAAGACCGATGTACGCGAGGGCAACGATGATGTCCGGAAGCCGCGACGAGTTCCAAGCGTCCCAGATGAAGAACCCAATGCCGACACCGCCGGTCAGCATTTCGGCAGCTACAATTGCCAGCCAAGCAAGGCCCACGCCGATCCGGAGGCCGGTAAAAATATAGGGGGCTGCTGAGGGGACCATGACCTTGGTAAAGAACTCGAAAGGATTCAGGCGAAGAACCTTTGCAACATTGCGGTAATCCTGCGGGATATTGCGGATCCCAGCCGCGGTGTTGATAACAATAGGCCAGATACTGGTGATGAAGATCACAAAGATTGCGGAGGGGTTGCTGTCGCGGAATGCTGCAAGAGACAACGGCAGCCATGCAAGCGGGGGAACCGTGCGGAGCACCTGAAAGATCGGATCAAGACCGCGCATAGCCCAGTTGGACTGGCCAATAATTGTGCCGATGAAAATGCCTGCAAGCGCGGCGAGTCCAAATCCGATCATCACCCGTTGAACAGAGACCAAGACCCGCCAGCCAAGCCCGACGTCTTGCGGGCCGTTGTCGAAGAATGGATGGAGAATGAGGTCGTTTGCATCGGACCATACAGCGGAGGGAGGCGGCAGGGTAGCTCCCGGCCCTGAGCAAAGGATCTCCCAGACCGCCAGCAAAAGGCCCAGCATGATGAGAGGCGGCAATGCATAGCGTCCGATGTCCTGGAGATGATCCCCGAGCTGGCCAAATGCGCTCCTTAATATCTTGAATATCTTGAAAAAGCCAAGCCCGGGCCGCTGCTTTGGCAATACCCTTTGCGATCGCTCCGGCTTCCGTGATGAAGAAGCCGTTTCGCGGCGGAGTGCGGTCAGGGACATGAGAGTTTTCCTTGATCTCTTGCGAATTGAGAAGGCAGGCGGTCAAGCAAAGCGTTTGATGGCGAGGCTTTGGAGATAGGCTGAAGGGTTTTCTGGATCGAAGACCTTGCCATCGAAAAATGTTTCCTTGCCGCGCGATGTTGATTTTGGAATGCTGGCCGGGTTAATTCCGAGCGTCTTGGCCGCCTCGCGCCACAAGTCCTCCCTGTTGACCTCTTCGACCATTGCCTTGACATCAATCGATGGGTCAAATTTTCCCCAGCGTATATTCTCGGTGACAAACCAGACATCGTGGCTCTTGAAGGGATAGGAAACGCCGCCTTCCCAGAATTTCATGCCGAGCCCTGTGTTTTTTGCGGCCCGGCCATTTCCATAATTGATATCTCCCTTGAGCCGTCCAAGCACATCGGACGGTGGAACATTGAGCCACTGCCTCTTGCCCAGGAGAGCTGCCATCTCCTCTTTGTTTTCAAACTTGTCACACCATTGCTGCGCTTCCATGATAGCCATCACCAATGCTTTTGCCGCCCTGGGATTCTTGTCCACCCAGGCAGCGCGCATTCCGAGGGCTTTCTCTGGATGTTTCTTCCAGATCTCGCCAGTCGTGCAGGCAGTAAAACCGATACCTTGATTGACAAGCTGCTCGTTCCATGGATCGCCGACGCAGAACGCATCCAAATTGCCGACTTTCATGTTTGCCACCATCTGTGGCGGAGGAACGACTATGGTGGATACGTCTTTGTCGGGATCAATGCCTCCGGCGGCGAGCCAATAGCGGAGCCACAAGTCATGCGTGCCGCCAGGAAAGGTCATGGCAATCTTCACATCTTTGCCGCTGGCTTTCTTTTTGGCAAAAAAATCCTTAAGCGGCGCAGAGTCGAGGTTTGCGCCGGATTCCTTGTAATCATTGGAGACTGAAATTCCCTGGCTGTCGTAATTCAGACGCGCAAGCGCATAAACCGGAACAGGCACATTGTTTTGCGTGACTTTCCCTGCCGAAATCAAATAGAGCATTGGGGAGAGGATATGCGCCCCATCGATTCCATTTGCCTCTGATCCCAGCACCATATTGTCGCGCGTAGCTCCCCACGATGCTTGTTTCGTGACTGCGACATTGCGCAAACCGTATTTCTCGAACAGGCCTTTCTCTTTGGCAGCGATTAATGGCGCCGCGTCCGTCAAGGCAATGAAACCAAGAACTGCTTTATCCGTCTCAGGCCCGGCCGGTTCAGCAAAAACTCCGCTTGGAAAAGCACTTTGGATGGCCGCCAATAAGGCTGAAGTGCCAGCAAGGCTCGCCGCCGAACAAAGCAGCGAACGGCGGGAAAGTTCGGCGGCTCCAGCCCCGGGTTTTGCGTTCATGCACCAACTCCAAAAAAACCGCTGACCGGCCTCCACACAAGGTGATGGCCAGACAGCGGCGTTGCTGGGTTACGGGCCCTTCGTTGGACCCAGAGGGTATCGCAGAATATAGGCTAGAACACCGGAAGCATGCGGCATGCCAATCTGACGTGAGTCAGAACTCTCTTGTCTTCATTCTTCTAAATGGGAAATTTGGATCGTCATTTGAGAAAAGCACAGCACAAATTGCAAAAAAGCTGCTCAAAATGCCCAAGCTTTGATCAAAGAGCTAATCACTCTGCAGGGCGGCCGCAGGCCACTGCAGCGACATAGGCATGAAGATCCTTCGGCGAAAACGGCGGGCCGTCGAAGACCTGTGGAGCAGAAGCGCTTCCAGTCAGCGGCGGCCCGAGCGAAGGCTGGTAAACGGCCGCCGCGCGAACTGCGAGATCCTCCGAATAAGGGCATTGGCCTGCCGCCACCATTTGCGCGTAGATCCAAAGCGCATGGCCAGGGTCTGCCCGGATTGCGCCTTCATCGATTCGAAGGCCAGCGGCCGCCGAAGGCAAGCGTGAGGGCTTCTCCAGGTCTTCAAAAGCTTCGCCGATCACATCCGGGCTGATATCTTGCCCGGCCATGCGGGAAAGCAGTGAAATCAAAACGCCGCGGTTGCTGGGCGCTGCGGCAAAATGTGCTGCATCAAGGATGGCTGCTGCAAAGGCCCGCACGCCGTCCTCATGCGCCCGCGCCCATTCCTCCCGGAAAGCCAATATCTTTTCAGGGCAATTCAGAACGATTTCAGTACCCTGGTGAAGGATGGTGCCCGCACCAGCGGCGGCGGCCAAAGAATTCCAAGGCGCGCCGACGCAAAAACCATCCACGAGACCCTTGCGAAGCGTTTCAACCATGAACGGGGGCGGAACGACAATCAATCGCACATCGTCGTCTGGAACGATGCCGCCGGCCCGCATCCACAGCCGCAGCTGATAGTGATGGCACGAAAACGGAAAGACATGGCCAAAGGTCAAAGGGGCAAGCCCTGCCTCCCGCCGCTTTTTCACAATGCTGGCAAGAGCTTTCGCGCTTGTGCGGGGATCGCTTACGCCGCCAGACGCTTCCTGCAGCAAGCCATCGAAGAGCGCATGTGATACGGTGATAGCGTTTCCGTTGAGCCCGAGCGCGACAGGCGCCAAAAGGGATGCCTGGACTTGCCCGATCCCGAGCGAGACCGCAATCGCCGCAGGAGCGAGCATATGCGCTGCATCGAGATGGCCGGTAATCAGCTTATCGCGAATGGTGGCCCATGAGCTTTCGGCCACGAGCTCGATATCAAGCCCATGAGCAGCGGCGAAGCCCTGCGTCTTTGCGATATGCAGCAGCGCTGCATCAGTGAGCGGCACATAGCCAACATGGAGACTTTTCGTCATCGCAAGAGTTCCGCGGCTGTAATAATGGAGCGTGCAACCTCTGCGATTTTCTTGTTCTCGTTCATTGCAACGCGCCGCATAAGGGCGTAGGCTTGTTCTTCGGAAATGGATTTTGCTTGCATAATCAAAGATTTCGCCCGGTCGATGACTTTCCGGTCCTCAAGCTGGGATTTGGTTGCTTCAAGCTCTTTCTTGAGCTTAGCAAAGGCATTGAAGCGGCTTATTGTCGTATCGAGAATTGGCTTCACCCTGTCCTTGCGCAGGCCATTTACGATATAGGCGGAAACCCCGGCATCGATTGCCGCATCAATCATCGCAGTGTCGGACTGGTCAACAAACATAGCAATGGGCCGTGCGACAGAACGGGTGACATGAAACATTTGCTCAAGAACGTCGCGGCTCGGGCTTTCAAGGTCGATGAGGATGACATCGGGATCGATTGACTGGATACGCATGAGAACATCAGCCGTGTCGTCGATGCGCACGACCCTTGTAAGCCCGGCCTCGCGCAATCCTTCCTCAAGAATGGCCGCGCGAAGCGGGTTCTTGTCAATAACAGCAATACGGAGTTCCCTGTTCACCGGAATTTCCTGGACCCCTCCGGGCTCCTAGAAACAACGCCTTAGATACTATGCTCAGATTGACACCCGGCAGGCTCTGAGCGGGAATGAGATAAATTTGCGGCTGAATCTGAAGCTGCTGCCGCAAGAATGGATGCAAACGCACATTCCAAGCCGTAACAGAATGATGCCGCAAGATCTTGCCGGGAGAGCGCGTGAAACGATAAGACCCCCTCAAGCCAGCGAGAGAGGTGATTCGTGCCGGAGGAGGCTACCGGCAATAGCTTGCCAAGGCCGCGGAATCAACTCTTGCGCCGGCGGATCACTCTCCGTTGTTGCCACAGGAGGATTCGGCTGAAAATACTGGCTTAGTTTTAGGGTTCTGCTGCTGGGCACTCCGGATTCTTGGGGCAGGTGAATTCTTTACGCTTTGAGAGAGCGGCGAAGCTTCAAAAACAGCTAAGGTTCAATGATGCGGATACCTGAACCTACGACAAACCAAGTTCGAGCTTAGCTTCATCGGACATCTTCGACTGATCCCAGGGCGGATCAAATACCAGATTGACAGCAACACGGCTAACGCTTTCCACATTGCTAACCGCGATACGGACCCAGCCCATTATATCTCCCGCGACCGGGCAGCCGGGAGCCGTCAATGTCATGTCGATTTCGACTTCGCCCGGATTTTTCATTTCAACCCGGTAAACAAGGCCGAGATCATAAACATTCACTGGAATCTCGGGATCATGAACCGTCCGAAGCGCGTCGATGATGGCGCTCAGGCATGGTTCGCAGGGGCGGGGCGGAGAGCCCGCCCTTTCGGGCGCAGGAGATGACGCCTTTTCAACTGATTGAGCAATCGTGTCCATCGTTCTCTATTGACCCCCGTCCACCGGCCCGGCATCCGGAATCATATTGCCTTCAAGAGCTGCTTCGAAGGTATGCCAAGCAAGGGTTGCGCATTTTACACGCATTGGAAATTGACTGACGCCCGCCATAACCTCAATCTGCTCCCGGTCTTCGGGCAGCAGAGGAGCCTCGATTGCCGCTCCTTTGGCGAGCTGGCAAAAAGCTTCGGCCAGATGTTTTGCAGATGGAACATCCTTACCCCGCAGAAGAATTGTCATGAGCGAGGCGGAAGCGATGGAGATCGCACAGCCCTTGCCCTCAAAAGCAGCATCTTCGACCCGGCCTTGAGGGCCTATCTTGAGATAAAGATGAACGCGGTCGCCACAAAGCGGGTTATGTCCATGGGCCTCATGACTTGCGTCGTCTAGCGCGTGAAAATTGCGGGGATTGCGCCCATGGTCGAGGATGACTTCTTGATAAAGATCGCGAAGGCTCGGATCGATCATCGGAAAAACTCCAGGACATCGCGAACGCCACTGACAAGCGCCTCCACTTCAGCATGAGTGTTATAAAAAGCGAAGGAGGCCCGTGTAGACGCCGTTACGCCAAGCCGTTCCATGAGCGGCTGGGCACAATGGTTGCCAGCGCGCACCGCAATGCCTGCGCGGTCAAGCAGTGTTGAGACATCATGTGGATGCACGCCTTCGGTGGTGAAGGTGATGAGAGCCCCTTTTTCGGGGGAACGGCCAAAGATCTGGACGCGATCGAGATTTGCCAGCTCCTCAGTCGCATGGGCAAGGAGTTCAGACTCATGTGTTGCGATTGCTTTGCGGTCCAAGGCGGAAAGATAATCCAGCGCAGCTCCAAGCCCGATCGCCTCGGCAATGGGAGGCGTGCCGGCCTCGAACTTGTGAGGGGGCTGTGCATAGGAGACTTTGTCTTTGGTGACGGCCTCAATCATCTCTCCACCGCCCTGGTAGGGCCGCATCTGTTTCAAATGCTCATATTTTCCGTAGAGAAAGCCGATGCCGGATGGCCCGTAGAGCTTGTGGCCAGTGGCAACATAGAAATCGCAATCAAGCGCTTGGACATCGACGGGAATGTGGACGGCGCCCTGGCAGCCGTCGATGAGAACTCGGGCGCCCGCCGAATGTGCTAGCCTGACGATTTCGGCAATAGGTGTTATCGTGCCGAGCACATTGGACATCTGTGTCACGGCAACAAGTTTTGTTTTGGCCGTCAGGAGCTTTTTATACGCCGGGAGATCAAGGCTGTCTTCTGCGTTGAGGGGCGCCCACTTCAGCACCACACCTTTCCGCTCGCGCAGGAAATGCCAAGGGACGATATTCGAATGATGCTCCATCTCCGTAAGGATGATTTCGTCGCCCTCGCAAAGCATCTCCCCGAAGGATGAGGCTACAAGATTGAAGGCTTCTGTTCCTCCTTTCGTGAAAACGATCTCCTCAGCCTTGCGGGCATTAATGAAACGCCTTGCTGACTCACGCGCCCTCTCAAACGCCAGAGTCGAAGCGCTGGAGAGGAAATGGGCGCCGCGATGGATATTGGCATAGGTTTCCGCGTAGGCCTTGGCCAAAGCATCAAGCACAACCTGCGGCTTTTGCGCAGAAGCTGCGTTATCAAGATATACGAGCGGTTTGCCGTGAACCTCGCGGCATAGGATTGGAAAATCCGCGCGCAGGCGTTCGACATCAAAGCCGCAAGCCGGCGTTTCCAGAAGGCCTTGAAGGCTAGCGGGCATGCGGGATCTCATTCGTTTGGCCGGAAAGCCAATCGCTTACAAACGCTTCAGCGCATGCTCTAAGCGCTTCGCTTTCAAGCGCTGCGATGACCTCAGCCAGGAACGCTTCGATAAGAAGCTCCCGGGCCTTTGCTTCGGGAATGCCCCTTGCGCGCAAGTAGAAGAGCGCGGCAGGATCAAGCTCCCCCGTCGTAGCCCCATGGCTGCATTTGACATTATCGGCAAGAATCTCAAGCTCTGGCTTTATCGCTGCCTCCGCCTGGCGGGATAGCAATAATGCGCGGCTAAGTTGCCGCGCGTCAGCGCCTTGCGCCTCAGGACGAACCCGGACACATCCTTGAAAGACGCCTCGCGAGTCACCGGATAATGCCCCCCGGAAGATTTGTCGGCTTGCGGTATCTGGCCCCGCATGCGTGATGACGATCGTATTGTCGCAATGGCGTCCCTCAGCCGTAAGGAAGATGCCGCCAAGATCGGCCTGCGCATCCTTTCCCGAGAGCCGCAAAAGAGCTTCATGCCGGCAAAAGAGACCGCCTTCGGAAAGATAGAATCCCTTATAAGACGCAGAGGATTTGACCTCGGCCAAAGTGACCGCAGACTGCCTTGCCGCGGCGCCAAACCTTTCAAAGCGGATATGATTAAGTCTCGCGCCAGCAGCAAGCGCGACTTCGGTGACGACCGTCGAGAACCCTGGTGAGCCGCTGTGGGCCTCGATAACCGTTGCCTCTGCACCATCATCAAGGACGATCAGAAGCCGCAGATGGCGTCCCTCTGGCGTGCGCGCCCCTTCGCCTTCCCAGTCGTGCCGGATAAACAGGGGAGCCGGAAGAGTTGTATTGGGGCGCACATGAAGAACAAGCCCATCTTCCATGAGTGCCGTATTCAAATTCAGTATTGCATGATCCTTTTGAGGATAGACATGCCCGATCAGCTTCGCAAATGGGGTCTGTGGATCGGCGAGAACATTGCGCAAAGGCATTGCGCCGGCTTCCGCGGGAGCCGATTTCCCTTCGGCGAGTGCTCCATTCTCGAAAAGAACAGTGTGTGCCCCTGGGGGGGAGGGTGTGGGCCGGGCTGGGCCTGAGTCCCTCGCCGCGAGCGCAAGAGCGCGAGAGAGATCAGAATACTTCCAAGCCTCGACGCGGCGTGTCGGCAGACCGCTGCCTGCAAAGAGAGTTCGAGCCTCCTCGCGCAATGCCCCTAACCATGGCACGGAGACATCTTCTATACCAGCCATCCGCTGAAGAAAATCGTTGAAGGACGCAATTTCGCTCATGCCCGTCACGCTGCCTTGCCGATTAAAGCGTCATAGCCTTGCTCCTCCAGGCGGAGCGCAAGCGACTTATCGCCCGAGCGCACGATCCGGCCGTCTGCGAGAATGTGCACATAATCCGGCACAATATAGTCGAGCAGCCTTTGATAATGAGTGATCACGAGAAACGACCTGCTGGGTGACCTCAGCTTGTTCACTCCCTCGGCGACAAGTTTCAAGGCATCGATGTCGAGGCCGGAATCCGTTTCATCAAGAATTGCGAGCGCGGGCTTCAGAAGTGCCATTTGCAACACTTCGTTGCGTTTCTTCTCTCCGCCAGAAAAGCCAACGTTGAGCGGTCGCTTTAGCATCTCCTCAGAGACGTTAAGGAGTTTTGCCGTCTCCCGCACAAGGCGCATAAATTGAACGGCGTCGAGCAGCGGCTCGCCGCGAAGCTTGGCTTGAGCGTTGACCGCAGTCTTAAGGAAATTGAGCGTCGAAACCCCTGGAATCTCGAGCGGATACTGGAAAGCGAGAAAAATCCCATTTGCGGCCCGTTCTTCCGGTTTGAGGGACAATAGATCCTCACCATTGAAACGCACTTGACCGCTTGTCACCTCATATCCGTCACGGCCGGCAAGCATATAGGACGTTGTCGACTTTCCGGCGCCATTGGGCCCCATAATGGCATGCACTTCTCCAGGGCAGATTTTCAGTGAGAGTCCTTTGAGAATTTCCTTGCCCTGAACGCTGGCATGAAGGTCTTCAATTTCAAGCATAACATTCTCCGGTCCGCTGCCGTTGCAGATGAGCGCCTGCGGGCTCACCCGACACTTCCTTCAAGGCTTATTCCAACTAGCTTTTGCGCTTCGACGGCAAACTCCATCGGCAGCTGCTGCAGCACTTCGCGGCAAAAGCCGTTGACGATGAGAGCGACAGCTTCTTCCGTGCCAATACCGCGTGAGAGGCAATAAAAAAGCTGATCGTCACTGATCTTTGAGGTCGTTGCCTCATGCTCAATGATTGCCGAAGGATTGCGGGATTCGATATATGGCACTGTGTGAGCGCCGCATCTCGATCCAAGAAGGAGCGAGTCGCATTGCGTGAAATTGCGCGCGCCTTCTGCTTTCTGATGGATGCGGACGAGCCCTCGGTAGGTGTTTTGCGCCCGTCCAGCTGAGATCCCTTTAGATATGATCCGGCTGCGCGTGTTGCGGCCGAGATGGATCATCTTGGTCCCGGTATCGGCTTGCTGAAAATTGTTCGTGATGGCAATGGAATAGAATTCACCGACGGAATTGTCTCCGCGCAGGATGCAGGAAGGATACTTCCAGGTGATTGCGGAGCCCGTTTCTACTTGTGTCCAGGATATCTTCGAGTTGGCCCCCCGGCAGTCGCCCCGTTTCGTCACAAAGTTGTAGATGCCGCCTTTTCCGTTCTCATCGCCTGGATACCAATTCTGAACAGTGGAATATTTGATCTCTGCGCCATCCATGGCGACAAGCTCAACGACCGCAGCATGCAGCTGATTCTCATCGCGCATCGGTGCCGTGCATCCCTCGAGATAGCTCACATAAGCTCCTCTGTCGGCGATAATGAGCGTTCGTTCAAACTGCCCCGTTTTCGATGCATTGATGCGGAAGTAGGTGGAGAGTTCCATTGGGCAGCGGACTCCTTCGGGCACATAGACGAAGGATCCATCCGAAAAGACGGCCGAATTGAGAGTCGCATAGAAATTGTCGGTGTCTGGAACAACCGAGCCCAAATACTTCTGGACAAGGGCAGGATGCCTAGCGATTGCCTCAGAGATTGGACAGAAGATCACACCTGCCTCTTCAAGGGTTGCCTTGAAGGTTGTCGCAACAGAGACAGAATCGAACACCGCGTCAACGGCGACGCCGCTGAGCATTTTCTGCTCGGACAGTGGAATACCAAGCTTCTCATACGTCTGCAGCAGCTCAGGATCGACCTCGTCAAGGCTTGCGGGCGCATCTTCTTTCTTCTTGGGCGCCGCATAATAATAGGCATCTTGGAAGTCGATTGGCGGATAATGAACGCGGGCCCAGGCTGGCTCTGTCATCGTCCGCCAGCGGCGGTAAGCGGAGAGCCGCTTTTCAAGCATCCAATCTGGCTCATCTTTCTTTTGCGAAATGAACCTGACGGTATCTTCAGATAAACCTTTTGGCGCAAACTCGCTTTCGATCTCCGTGACGAAACCGTATTTGTACTTCTGGTCGGTAAGCTCTTGTAGAGTTTCAGCCTCTTGGCCCATGTCAGGTTCCCGACGTTGAATTCTGAGGACACCGGGTTAGGGTGAAAGAAATGGTAAAGGCTTCGCCTCTGGAATGGCCGGCGCATTGCGCAACGCAACATTTTTGTTCCGGCCTCTTCCTGGTGCCCGCCTGCCCGTTGTTTATGGTGCAGTGCAAGCACAATGCCATAACACCGGGCGGGCTCTCCCACGAAGCGGTTCTGCTCGCCAGGCTGCCGCTGCGGAAGCGCAGAGGCCATCAAAGCAATGCGAAGCGCCATCGAAAAGGAAGGCTGGGGCAGGCTTTTCAGGCCAAGCCTTCTGCGAGCGCGGCAACGACCGGCCAGCCCACCGTTCCAGCCGGGTCGAGCTTTTTTAAAGCTTCGAGGATTTCGAGAGCCTGCACACGTTCTGAGCGGCGCAGCCGGATGAAAGCAAGCGCCTTCAAAGTGTAGAGCGCGAACCGGGCCGGACCGTCGGGAATGATCGAAAGCACTGGCCACTCGTGCCAGTCGGAACTCCAGCCTGCCTGGTTAGCAGCGGCCTTAAGCCCCTCTTTGGCGGCGGCAAGAGCGTGGTCGAGATTGCCTTGATAGGTGTGAATCTTGTAGAGACAAAAATAGATGGGGAGCTGCTCTGGGGCAGCCGAAAGAGCTTGACTAAAGAGCTTATCTGCAAGCCGCGGGTCGTGCCGGTACGCAGCAACGCCCTGCTGAAGCAGCGTATTAATCCCTTCCGGCAGGTCGCCAAAATAAATAAGATCAGGCTCTGGATCACGCATAGTCATTTCAGGCTGCCTTGGCCGCCGGACGGAAATTCCGCATTTGGAACTGGCTTACTTCACAACGGTCAGCGTCCGAGGGAATGGGCTTTCCAGCTTTGCTTGATGCAGGGCAATCGCCTTCATCACGGCACCGGCTATCGTGCTGGAGCGCTTGTCGATGCCCATCCAGCGGGAGCGGCGCCCGCGAGGATCGATTTCAAGCAGCTTCACCCCTGCGGGCACCTCAGTTCCGTCGCGTGCGACGCCTCGCAGGATGCCATCGAATGGGGCCCGCACAATCTCGCTGCCAAGGTGCCCGATGATAAAATCCTTAAAGACCCGCGTGCCGATCTCTACCGCCGTATGCCACCGGCCAGGAACTGGTGAATAAACAAACCGCTCGGAACCTGTGCCGCCAAGACGGCGCACCATGCCGTCCGCCGGATCGGTTGACCCATGCTCGACAATGTGTCCAGTCTTGGCCGGACGCGTTTCCACAGCGCAATCGCAATTGGTGCCAGCACCAAATCCTGGGCCGAGGCCAATCGTCAAGCGCGCCAAGGGCCGCAGGTCGGGCGTCATTTGGTATTTCTGCATTCTCGCATCAATAAGAACATCCAGCGTGCGCAGAACGATTAAATCGAGAAGGCCAAGCTCTGTGATCATGATTTCGTGACAGGCCGGCCGCAACCCTGCGAGGATTTCGAGGCCGGTATCGGCCCGCTTGGCCTTCACCCTTCCAATCGCGATGGGATCATCGAAAAGGGCATCGTGAAAAGCCATCTTCCGCCGGATCACAGGGGGGTAAGGGTCATGCGAGAGGACAACAAAAAAGCCGCTGCGAAACAATTTCACCCCGACCGCCGACGCAATCTCATTTGTGCCGAGAACAACCGCAAAAGGCGGCCGTTGGCCAAATCGGGCGTTTTGCGTTGAAGGGTTCATGTCATTTCCTGTGCGGCCGCGCTGTCAAAAGCAAAAGCCGGGCCGCATGATCTTTGACCTGAGGGGATGCAACGCCCCGCAAGTTCCTGACTGTATACCGGGCGGAGCGTCAGCTCTCGAACAGGTGAGGGTAAAGTTGTCAGGAAAACGACACAGCACGCGCAGATTTTTCGCCGCCCGGCGAATGACCCACTTCATAGGCGCCGGCACCCTTTATTGTTCATGCGCCCAGCAAATTGGCTCCCGTCTTGCATAACGCGCGCTCGTGACGCCGGGAGTGACAGCAATGGCGATGACTGGATCAGAAATTGAGCATCTTATCAAACAGGCATTTCCGGATGCTCAAGTCATTGTTGTCGATCTTGCTGGGGATGGAGATCATTTTGGTGCCCGGGTCGCGTCGAAAGCCTTCGAGGGCAAGAACAGGGTAGAACAGCATAAGATGGTTTACGCAGCGCTGCAGGGGCAGATGGGAGGGGCGCTCCATGCGCTTGCCCTTGAAACCTCTGTGCTGGCGTGAACCGGTCCTAGCGCGGTATTCCGCTAGGTCAGGAACCGCAAAAGCGTTGGATGTTTGAACCGGCACAAGAATGCATATGGGCTGCAAACACAAGCTGCGACGCTATTCTCAGTCACGATAGGCTCTCCTGCAATGGGATTTCCTCAGTGGCGGCTCAATGTCTCAGCGCAATGTCTCAATTGTTTTACGGCGCATGAATTGCGAGGCTAATAAGGCCTAGGGGCGACACCGCGGCCTGAGTTCTTGGCCGGCAGCGGTTTAATTGAAGGATGCGGCATCATGCGGCAGAGATTTGAGATAAATAAGCTTAAAACAGCCATGGATGCCGAAGACGGCAAGGTGGCAATCCAATGACAATTTCAGCCAGCGATGACGTCGAGCTCCCTCAAGTCTATAAGCGCCATGCCTTTGCGTGCTTTACTCAGAGGCCGCCAAATCATCCGCGCGGGAGCTGCGGTGCTGCGGGAGCGCAGCCGCTTTGGGAACGCCTGAGCAAGAAGCTCGAAGCTGAAGGGATTTCCGATACCGGCTTCACAGCTGCAGGCTGCCTTGGATTTTGCAGCGCGGGCCCCTTGATGGTGGTTTACCCGGAAGGAGTATGGTACAGGCCAGTCACGCCCGAGGACATCGACGAAATTGTCGAGTCGCATTTTAAACAGGGCAAGCTTGTAGAGCGCCTCGTCATGATCATGACACGAGGCTGAGGCCCAGAGCCAGATTAATCCTGAGCTGGTTTCGTTTGGTGAGGGGGCGGCTTTAAGCGCAGAGATCTGTTCCGGTCCTAAACAGGTGCTGCGCTCTGGTTTACGGCAAGGTCGCGTGCGGCCTTGCGCAATAACGTCAAGCAATCGAGCGTTGCCGCCATATCGAGAGCGGTGAAGCCGTCAAGCGTTTCGGGCGTTACATCAGCCCGCGCAGTGAGCAGCCTCTGCAGCACCGCAGCCTTTCCGGTTGAAGCCGCATACATTAGGCAGGTCGCGCCGTTTTCATTGCGGTTGTTAATGTCAACGCCCGCGCCAATCAGCATATCCATGATATCGAGATGGCCGCCCACACAGGCAAGCCAAAGGGCATTGTTGCCATCCGCATTGCGTGCATTCACCTGCGTGCCAGCGTCAAGGAGCATGCGCACAACCGATGCGTCTCCCTCATGGCTCGCCTTCATCAGGGGCGTCATGCTGTTTGCCCCTGCGGCGTTAGCATCGCCAGGCGGAAAATTATGCGCTAGGAGCCATTGTTCCAATGCGGCGCCCGGGCTCAGCCTCTTGCCTGTGCGCTTTCCCCTCGTCCAGGCCTTGTATCCGCCATCCAGACTATATACGCAGGAAAACCCAAAATCAGAAAAGATCTGAGCATATTCCTGGCTCGCATAGCCATGATAACAATAAATCAAGATTGGCTTGCTTCTCGACGTTCTTTGGATGATCGAGTCAAGATTGCCTATCGATACGTTGCGCGCCCCTTCGATATGCCACCGCTCGAAAGAACCCGCATCGCGGACATCAAGCACCAGTGTGCCTCCACTTTCGATAAGACAGCGGGTGCCGGAAACGTCAATGCGCTGGAATGGCATGCGAGATCGCATCAAACAGGCTCCTCAATGGCAGTCTGGCATCCAAGATAGGGCGGCAAGGTCGTGATCCGCTCATCCGTTAAAGGAAAGCCGGCAGTAAAATGATAAAGCGACTGAAACCTCCTGTCTGTGACGCCGAGAAGCTCGTGAAAAACATCATCGAAAAAACATCCAATTCCAATACCTCTGAGCCCGGCAGCTTCGGCCTCGAGATAGAGAACATGCCCGACCAGCCCAGCTTCCCAGTGGAGCTGCCGGTAGCGCCAAGGATCAAGCCTCACCACGGCATCAAACTCAGCAAGCATGCCAAGAGCAAAGCAGCTATCTCGCGCAATCGCCTGGTGGCAGCTCACCGTTCCGGCAGCGGAACGGCAATCGGCAGAGAGGAGCTTGAATAAGGGGAGATGGGCTGGCGCACTCTCCACTTTTTGCCAAATGAAATCTTGGCTCAATGAATCGCGAAGTGCCAGCTCCGCATCAGGATGGCGTGACAGCGCATAAACTCCGGGGCTGAGCGAAACGACACGGTAAACAAAAAAAACCGGGTGGATGCGAGGAGAATAGCCCCAAACGTCCCAAGGCGCGGCAGGCCGGGCGAGGAGGCAGTCCAGCATGTGAAAAAAAATGCTGGAATCCATTGTGAAGTTGCGGTCAAAGCGCTGAGCGCTGCGCCGCTTGAGAATAACATGAGAGGCGCTCGCATCGCTGGTTTGCGTAAGCGCAGGATAACTCGGGCAGGGACGCCCATCTTTGGCCGGGGCTCCGCGGGTAGCCGTCGCGACTTGATCGATTACCGGCCAGCGGTACATGGGATGCGGGCCAAGCCGGTTCGGCCTGCCATGCCAAGTGCCTTCTCCAGGCTTGATAGGAATCATGCCGCCGGTTGCGTTTGCGGCGTCATAAAGGGGACGCGGACGGATTGCGATCAAGAGATATGGTTCTTCCGTTTCCACACTGCGGGAATCATCGGTGCGGTCAAGGCCAAGAAGCGCTTCGAGCTCTTCGCTTCCAATTCCTTCGACAGCCTTGGCGGACCAGCCAAGCACGCCAGCCGCGTAACGCAACGCTCCAATCGCATGGCCAATGTCGAGCTGACAATAGCGGAACGCGCGTTTGCCATATTTCCAGGCTTCACGCCAATGAATGGATGCGAGGCCGACAAAAAGCAAGCTTTGGCTCGCGTTCTCCCTTAGCGCGTCATGCTTATCATCCCACATGCAGCGCATCTCAAGAGAATGGTCGCGGCACACATAGTGATAAAGCCCGTTGTCCAGTCCAGGCACTTGATAGGAAAGCAGATAGGCTTCTGTGGGATGCAAATTGCCGCTTGATGGATTGCAGCGCAGTGCCCACCGGTCAGGCCCGTATTCCTTCCAGGCGGAAAGGCCAAGTGAAAGCTGCATGAGTGTTCCGACAGAATTGATCGAGAGCGCAGCAGGCGCCATCCCAGCCGCGTAGATGTGTGAAAATCTGGCCGCGAGAGATGGCGGCGCCAGCGGCAACGCGATGCGTCTGCACCCTTTAAACTCACGGATGGGATTGGGCTGCATATCCCAATCGAGTGTCTCCGGACCTGCCGAGTAGCGCTCAAGCCTGTGCTTTATGCGCTCATGATAGGCAAAGGCGATTTCACTGGCGTCCGGCGCCCATGCCTCTCCATGCGTCATGGATCTGCCAGCCTTTCGCTTTGCGCAGGGGAGGGGCAGTGCGAGTAGGTTTCAGGCAGCCTGCACCCCTGAACATCCCGGTCTGGTTCGCAATCACCAAGCAAGGAAGCCACGAGACTGCCTTCAAATCCCGCGCATCTTGCTCCTAAAGCCTCAATGAGGGGGCCCCGGATATAGATGGGATCGGAAATCATAAGAGCGAGCGCGTCAGAAGGCGTGATTGAAGCGGGATCAACTTGCCCCGATTTCACGCCAGGCGCTGCAGAATTGATCCAAGCGGTCACGGGAGCTGCCCCAAAAAACCCAAGGAGACGCTCTGCCGTCCACGCCTCTGCGAGCAGATTTCGAGCAATCACCTTATGCCCAGCACGATCGAGCATGCGCTTTTGGAGGGCGTTCGTCCCGCAACCCGGTTTTTCGTAAAAAATTACCTCTGCCAAGCTCTGTCCCTCATAAGAGCAAAACGGACGGCCGCAGGCCCCGCGGGCGAGTCTCATAGCGTGCCGAGATGGATAAGTGTTGACCCGCCTCCGCGGCCCAGAATCGTATCGACCTTCTTGCGCACTGACTCGATGGTAAGCGGCTTGACGAGCGCACCGTGTGCGCCTGCTTTCACGCCCCCCACAGCTATTGTTTCATCGGATTTATCGCATACGATAAGGATCCGGACGCCATGGAACTTTTCCTTAAGATCGCTGATTAATCCCATACCCTTATCTTTAAGAAACGAGACACCAAGCAGCACAATATCGGGTTTCAGCCACCCATTTCCCTTTTCATAAGCTTCCTCCATGGTTGCCAGTTCATGGGTTTCGATTTCATCGTGGAGCATGAACTGCAGCGCAGCACGTGTGATCTCGTCTTGATCGATGACAAAGACGCGCCGCTGATCCACGGCCTTGGAAGTTTCGACACCAATCTGCATTATGCGCCCGTCTAGTGAATGAAATTAGATAGGCCGCAATGGGTGGTGATTGTTGCGGCATCTGTTTTCAAGCAAGTTTTGTTCCGTAATTTGAGCGCTCTTTTCCGCACACCTGAGATCAGCCGAACGGAAATGACGTGATAAGCAATGTTGGCGTCACCTAAGATGAAAAAAGGAGCGGTGGCCTCGCCTTGTGTTGTTTCTGACAGCCTGACAGAGACGTGTCAGGTTCGAAACATGTCAAGAACGCAGCGGCGATGATAATTTTCAGTTATAATTCAATGATATACGCGTCTATCTCGGACTGGCACGATGGTTGCTCTTTCAACGACCGGAACGGCGAGTGAGGGCTGAGCGCACGCAGACGCCTGACGAGTGATGCGCTCCTTCCCGTAATCCGCGAGCCCGTTTCTGCCAGAGGAACAGTCTCGCGCTGAATGCGCGGTAACCATTAGCAATCGATTCGTGAGGAGAGCTACATGTCGTCACTACGGCAAATCGCGTTTTACGGTAAAGGAGGCATCGGCAAATCGACGACCTCCCAGAACACTCTTGCGGCGCTCGCGGAGATGGGACACCGCATTCTGATCGTTGGGTGCGATCCGAAGGCTGACTCAACACGCCTTATCCTTCATGCAAAGGCGCAAGATACCATTTTGAGCCTTGCCGCATCGGCAGGCAGCGTTGAAGATCTCGAAATCGAAGACGTCATGAAGATTGGCTTCCGCAATATCCGCTGCGTCGAGTCCGGCGGGCCGGAGCCAGGCGTTGGCTGCGCCGGCCGCGGCGTCATTACCTCGATCAACTTTCTCGAGGAGAACGGCGCTTACGAGGACATCGACTATGTATCCTATGACGTGCTTGGCGACGTTGTCTGCGGCGGCTTCGCGATGCCGATCCGCGAAAACAAGGCCCAGGAAATCTACATCGTCATGTCAGGCGAGATGATGGCGATGTATGCCGCCAACAACATTTCCAAGGGGATTTTGAAATATGCAAACTCCGGCGGCGTGCGCCTCGGCGGGCTTATCTGCAACGAGCGTAAGACCGATAAGGAGCTCGAGCTCGCAGAGGCCTTAGCCAAGAAACTCGGAACCCAGCTCATCTACTTCGTGCCGCGCGATAATATCGTCCAGCACGCCGAGCTGCGCCGCATGACGGTCATCGAGTATGCTCCAGAATCGGAACAGGCCAATCACTACCGGAAACTTGCCGAGAAGATCCACAACAATGCGGGCAAAGGGATTATCCCAACCCCCATCACGATGGATGAGCTTGAGGACATGCTTATGGAGCATGGCATCATGAAGGCAGTCGATGAATCTCAGATCGGTAAGACTGCTGCCGAGCTGGCGATCGCGTAATCATGCAGAAAACCGCCGGCCCCTCGGATGAGGGGCCGGATCGCGGCGTCACAACAGGGATTAAGAGAGGTAACGCCATGAGCTTGGCGAAATCGGAAAGCGTTGCAGAGATTAAGGCTCGCAACAAGGAATTGATTAACGAGGTTTTGAAGGTTTATCCGGAAAAGACAGCCAAGAGACGCGCCAAGCACCTCAATGTGCATGAAGCTGGCAAATCCGACTGCGGCGTCAAATCGAACCTAAAGTCGATTCCGGGCGTGATGACCATACGTGGCTGTGCTTATGCCGGCTCAAAAGGCGTGGTCTGGGGCCCAATCAAGGACATGATCCATATCAGCCATGGCCCGGTCGGCTGCGGCCAGTATTCCTGGGCAGCGCGGCGCAATTATTACATCGGCACAACTGGCATTGATACTTTTGTCACTATGCAGTTCACATCCGACTTCCAAGAAAAGGATATTGTTTTCGGCGGCGATAAGAAGCTCGCCAAGATCATGGATGAGATTCAAGAGCTGTTCCCCTTGAATAACGGCATTACGGTTCAATCAGAATGCCCTATTGGTCTCATCGGTGACGACATTGAGGCTGTCTCAAAACAGAAGTCGAAAGAGTATGATGGAAAGACCATCGTTCCCGTGCGCTGCGAAGGCTTCCGGGGCGTTTCTCAGTCTCTTGGCCATCACATCGCTAACGACTCCATCCGGGACTGGGTCTTTGACAAGATCGGCGCCGATACGCCTCCGCGCTTCGAGCCTTCGCCTTATGACGTTGCGATCATTGGTGACTATAATATCGGCGGTGATGCCTGGTCCTCGCGCATCTTGCTAGAGGAAATGGGCCTCCGTGTGATCGCCCAATGGTCGGGCGATGGAAGTCTTGCCGAGCTTGAAGCCACGCCGAAAGCGAAGCTGAACGTGCTCCATTGCTACCGGTCGATGAATTACATTTCCCGGCATATGGAGGAGAAATACGGTATTCCGTGGTGTGAGTACAACTTCTTCGGCCCTTCGAAAATCGCCGAATCTCTACGCAAAATCGCTTCTTACTTTGACGACAAAATCAAGGAAGGAGCCGAGCGGGTCATCGCGAAGTATCAGCCCTTGATGGATGCTGTGATTGCGAAGTACCGGCCCCGCCTCGAAGGCAAGAAAGTTATGCTCTTTGTCGGAGGGCTGCGGCCGCGTCATGTGATCGGGGCGTATGAAGATCTTGGCATGGAGGTGGTCGGAACCGGCTATGAGTTCGGTCATAATGACGACTATCAGCGCACTGCCCAGCACTATGTGAAGGATGGCACGCTGATCTATGACGACGTTACCGGTTACGAGTTCGAGAAATTTGTCGAGAAGATTCAACCGGATTTGGTTGGCTCCGGAATTAAGGAAAAATATGTCTTCCAAAAGATGGGCGTGCCCTTCCGGCAGATGCATTCCTGGGATTACTCGGGCCCTTATCACGGTTACGACGGGTTCGCCATTTTTGCCCGCGACATGGACATGGCTATCAATGCGCCAATCTGGAAAATGGCAAAAGCGCCATGGAAGTCGGCGCCAGTGCCTGAATTGATTGCGGCTGAATAAAGCTTACGAACGGGCTCTTCCCGGCAGGAAGAGCCCAAGTCAAGATCCGAATGTTACCGAGGAAAAGGGCTAGCTCATGACCCAAAATGCCGAACACGTGCTCGACCATTTCGAGCTATTCCGCGGTCCGGAATATCAGCAAATGCTGGCGAACAAGAAGAGAATGTTCGAGAATCCGCGTGATCCGGCAGAGGTCGAGCGGGTTCGTGAATGGACGAAAACGCCTGAATACCGCGAGAAAAATTTTGCGCGGGAAGCTTTGACGGTCAATCCAGCCAAGGCGTGCCAGCCCCTTGGCGCAGTCTTCGCAGCTGTGGGTTTTGAGGGCACGATCCCCTTCGTCCATGGATCGCAGGGCTGCGTCGCCTATTACCGGAGCCATTTCTCGAGGCATTTCAAAGAGCCAAGCTCCTGCGTGTCGTCGTCGATGACCGAAGATGCAGCTGTATTCGGCGGCCTCAACAATATGATAGATGGGCTCGCGAACACCTACAATATGTACAAACCTAAGATGATTTCGGTGTCAACGACCTGCATGGCCGAAGTCATCGGAGACGATCTTAACGCGTTCATAAAGACTGCGAAAGAGAAAGGCTCTGTGCCAGCCGAGTTCGATGTGCCATTCGCTCATACGCCCGCATTCGTTGGAAGCCATATAACTGGTTATGACAATGTTTTGAAGGGAATCTTTGAGCACTTTTGGGACGGCAAGGCCGGCACTGCGCCAAAACTCGAAAGGCAGCCCAATGGCATGATCAATTTCATCGGCGGCTTTGACGGTTACACTGTTGGCAATATCCGTGAAATCAAGCGCATCTTTGACCTTATGGGCGTCGAATACACGATTCTTGCCGACAACAGTGATGTCTGGGACACGCCAACCGATGGCGAATTCCGTATGTATGATGGCGGCACAACCCTTGAGGATGCGGCCAACGCCCTCCATGCTAAAGCTACTATTTCGATGCAGCAATTCTGCACGGAAAAGACCTTGCCGTTTATCGAATCGCATGGTCACGAGGTGTTAGCGTTCAATCACCCTGTCGGGGTTTCGGCAACCGACAATTTCTTGATGGAAATCTCCCGGATAACGGGAAAGCCAATTCCCGAAGCGCTTGCCAAGGAACGTGGACGGCTCGTCGACGCTATCGCAGACTCAAGCGCTCACATTCATGGCAAGAAATTCGCAATCTACGGGGACCCTGATCTTTGTATCGGGCTTGCGGGATTCTTGCTCGAGCTTGGCGCCGAGCCAACGCATGTTCTCGCGACCAACGGCGGTAAAGCCTGGGAAGAGAAGATGCAGGCGCTCTTCGACAGTTCACCATTTGGCGCTAACTGCCATGTTTATCCAGGCCGCGATCTCTGGCATATGCGTTCGCTGCTTTTCACTGAGCCCGTTGATTTCTTAATCGGCAACACCTACGGGAAATATCTTGAGCGTGACACGGGCACGCCCTTGATTAGAATTGGATTCCCGGTTTTCGACCGGCATCATCATCACCGCTATCCAGTTTGGGGTTATCAAGGGGGGCTTAATGTGCTCGTCTGGATACTCGACCGGATCTTCGATGAGATTGATAAGAACACAATCGTGCCGGCGAAGACTGACTATAGCTACGACATCATTCGCTGAGCATTTGCTGTTTCCGGGAGTCCCAAAAGTCTCCCGGACAGCTGGATGATTGTCTAGCTCCTGCCATCCCTCTCAACCCTTAATAGCAGAGGAGTTGAACGATGGGCTCCCTCTCGTCGACGATACAAGCTGTCTTTAACGAGCCAGGCTGCGCAAAGAACGCTAATAAGTCTGAAGCTGAAAGGAAAAAAGGCTGCACCAAGCAGCTTCAACCTGGGGGTGCGGCTGGAGGCTGTGCCTTTGATGGCGCCAAGATCGCTTTACAGCCGCTGACAGATGTTGCTCATCTCGTCCATGGTCCCATCGCATGCGAGGGGAATTCCTGGGATAACCGGGGATCTAAATCATCTGGCTCTAATCTTTGGCGGACTGGATTCACGACAGACATTAATGAAACGGATGTCATATTCGGCGGAGAAAAGCGTCTATACAAATCTATTAAAGAAATCATCGAAAAATATGATCCACCCGCCATATTCGTTTATCAGACTTGCGTCCCTGCAATGATTGGTGACGACATCGACGCTGTTTGCAAGGCTGCACGGGAAAAATTTGGGAAACCTGTGATCCCCATTAATTCGCCTGGATTTGTTGGACCCAAAAACTTGGGCAATAAACTCGCAGGCGAGGCGCTTCTGGAGCATGTGATTGGCACCGAAGAGCCTGACTATACGACGCCTTATGACATCAACATCATTGGAGAATACAATCTTGCTGGCGAGCTTTGGCAGGTTAAACCGCTGCTCGATGAATTGGGAATAAGAATTCTCGCCTGCATCTCTGGGGATGGAAAATACCATGAGGTAGCCACTTCACACCGGGCGCGGGCCGCGATGATGGTATGCTCGAAGGCCATGATCAATGTGGCCCGGAAGATGGAAGAGCGGTACGGCATTCCATTCTTTGAAGGATCATTTTATGGCATCGGCGATACGAGTGACGCCTTGCGTGAAATTTCGCGTCTGCTCGTCGAAAGAGGCGCGCCGGGAGATCTCGTTGAGCGGACCGAAAAGGTCATCGCCCGAGAAGAAGCGCGTGCTTGGGCTGCAATTGATCCTTTTAAGCCACGGCTTAAAGGCAAGAGGGTCTTGCTGATCACCGGGGGAGTGAAATCCTGGTCGGTTCTTGCTGCGCTTCAGGAGGCTGGCCTTGAGCTCGTAGGGACAAGCGTCAAAAAGTCGACGAAGGAGGATAAGGAGCGAATCAAAGAGCTTATGGGTCAAGACGCCCATATGATCGAAGATATGACACCGCGCGAAATGTACAAGATGCTTAAGGAAGCGCGGGCAGACATTATGCTGTCTGGCGGACGCTCACAGTTCGTTGCGCTCAAAGCGGCGATGCCTTGGCTCGACATCAATCAAGAGCGCCATCATGCTTATATGGGCTATGTTGGGATGGTTAAGCTTGTTGAAGAAATCGACAAGGCACTCTTCAATCCGGTCTGGGAGCATGCGCGTAAGCCAGCTCCATGGAACGATCCTGAGAACAATTGGCAATCAAGAGCGATGGCTCAGCTCAGAAATGAAGCTAAGGAGCTCGCCGCCAACCCCGAGCTTGCAGAGAAGGTGAGGCGCTCAAAGAAAATCTGCAATTGCAAAAGTGTTGACCTTGGCACGATCGAGGATGCGGTGCGTCTCCATGCGCTGACAACAGTTGAGAGCGTAAGAGAGCATACGAATGCTTCCGGCGGATGCGGGGCGTGCGCCATCAGGATTGATGATATTTTGGCAAGCATGGCAGCAGTTCCTGAAACCAGCGCAGTGCCTGTGCTTGCCGCTGCTGAGTGAATGGGACTCATGGCAAAAGTCTCAACCGGAAAGAAAGCTTGCTCTGTTAATCCCTTGAAGATGAGCCAGCCTATAGGAGGCGCGCTTGCTTTCATGGGGCTTCGCGGTGCAATGCCGCTCCTGCATGGTTCACAGGGATGCACCTCCTTCGGCTTGGTTCTGTTTGTCCGTCATTTTAAAGAAGCCATCCCCTTACAGACAACGGCGATGAGCGAGGTAGCGACGGTTCTAGGCGGGCTGGAGAATGTGGAGCAAGCCATCCTAAACATTTACAACAGAGCGAAACCAGAAATCATAGGAATTTGCTCAACCGGCGTGACCGAGACTAAGGGTGACGACGTTGAGGGATATATCAAGCTCATCCGGGAAAAACATCCCCAGTTAGCGCGCTTTCCGCTTGTCTACGTTTCTACGCCGGATTTCAAGGATGCCTTCCAAGATGGCTGGGAAAAAACTGTTACGCGGATTATTGAAGTGCTTGTGGATGCGCCGCGCTGTTCAAGCCGCCGGGACCCTCACCGGGTCAACGTTCTGCCAGGATGTCATTTGACACCAGGTGATCTCGACGAGCTCCGCACAATTATTGAGGATTTTGGGCTCGAACCTTCTTTCCTGCCAGATCTCGCCGGCTCGCTTGACGGGCATATACCTGATGATTTCACGCCGACAACGATTGGCGGTATCGGCGTGGAAGAGATTGCCACCATGGGATATGCGTCTTGGACGATTGCAATCGGCGAGCAAATGAGACGAGCAGCCATAGCTCTCGAGGCAAAATCGGGCGTGCCCTATAGATTGTTTGACAGGCTTTGCGGACTCTCTCCGAACGATGACTTCATCATGTTTCTAAGCACGGTGAGCAATAGGCCCGTCCCGTTGAAATACCGGAGGCTGAGAGGTCAGCTTGTCGATGCTATGCTTGATGGGCATTTCCATATCGGCGGCCGGCATGTCGCCATTGGGGCTGAGCCGGATTTGCTCTATGATATCAGCAGCTTCTTGCATGAAATGGGCGCGAAAATCACCGCTGCCGTGACCACGACGGAGTCACCAATTCTTGAGCGGGTTGAGAGCGGTGAAGTGCTCATAGGGGATTTGGAGGATCTCGAAAAGCTCGCAAAAGACAGATCGTGTGATCTCTTGATCACACACTCTCACGGACGGCAAGCGGCTTCACGCTTGAAGGTTCCCTTCTTCAGGATTGGCCTCCCGGTATTCGACCGGCTGGGGGCTGGGCATATTATGTCAATTGGCTACCGCGGCAGCAGGGATCTCGTTTTCAATCTCAGCAATCTGATCATTGCTGACTCCGAAGAGCACCATCAACCGACTCCAGATACATGGAGAATTGAAACCGGATCCGCGCTTAAAAGATCGGCAGCGGCAACAACCCACCAGATTTAACTTGACGCGGAGGTTTCATGAAAGTCGCATTTGCCACCCAGGACCTGAAGCGCGTCGATGCGCATTTCGGCTGGGCGAAGAATATTGCGATTTACGAGATTGGCCCAGAAGGCCACCGGTTTGTGGAGGCGATCCAATTTGATGGTGATCTAAGGGAGGACGGGAACGAAGATAAGCTTGCGCCAAAGATCGAAGCCATCAAGGATTGTGCAATTCTCTATGTCGCGGCAATCGGTGGATCTGGCGCGGCTAGAGTTGTTGCAAACAACATCCATCCTATGAAGGTGAATCAGCCTGAAAAGATTTCGGATCTCCTAGGGAAGCTTGAGGACGTTTTGAAAGGAACGCCCCCGCCATGGCTCCGGAAAGCGCTCGCAAAAGGGAAAGAGAGGAGCTTTGATTTCGATGACTAAGGCTGAAATGGCTGAAACTGCTTTGGTAAAGGAGTGTGATCCTGCTGCAAGCACCCCATTCGTCAAAGAGTTAATCAAAATTTGGCGTGCGCAGGATACCCATGGAACATGGGAGAGCAAGGACGATCTCGATCTCCTGGAGCCTTATATCATCGACAAGGAAAAACGAAGGGCTCTGCCCATTATCGGCGACCCAGACCCCGATACGATTTGGAGACTGGAACTATTTTTCAATGCGGTCGCTATTTCGATAGAGCGGGAAACCGGAGTCATGATCTCGCCAATGCTGAAAATGAGCCATGAAGGCTTCGGAAGGATGGTTCTTATTGGCGGCAGGCTGATTGTGGTCAACAAGCAGCTCCGCGATGTACACCGTTTCGGTTTCGACAGCCTTGGGATGCTCGCTGAGGAGGGAGAGAAATACGTCAAAGCCGGAATTGAGATGATCGAGAAATTCCCTGACGTGGCTAGATATTAAGCAAAGGCAGAAGTTATGAGCGACGTGGAAGCTTTAAAAAATGAAATCAAGAAACTCTCCGCGAAGGCTATGCAGGCAAAAATGGACTTGCATGATTTGTCGGAAGAGCTCCCTGTGAACTGGACGTCCATTATGGATGTTGCAAAAAAAGCCTATGATGCATTTGCCGAGCTAGAAGCAAAGCGCGCAAGCTTGAAAACTCTCGAGGCTGCTTGAGTAGAGAGGCTTGTGCCATGTCATACGCAACCCGGGATGGGCGCTCCTGGCAGCCAGAATTCCTCCTGGAGATCGACGCCAGGAAATGCATCGGCTGCGGGCGCTGTTATAAAGTCTGCGGACGTGAAGTCATGACTCTGAAGGGTCTCAATGAGGATGGCGAGCTCATCCCACTTAGTGACGAGGATGAGGATGAGGTTGAGAAAAAGGTCATGGTCATGAACGACGAAGGCGCTTGTATCGGCTGCGGAGCATGTGCCCGTGTTTGCCCGACTAATTGCCAAATCCATGCAACCGAAAAAGCCGTTGCTGTTTAAGGGGGGAGCAAACCGAATGAAGGCGGAAGAGGCCTATCTGTGGCTGGCAGGCGCTTCTGCAAGATGCATTTATGATGATTTCGATATTCATGCAATCGCTTCAGTGCTTGCCTTGGCGATCGAAGAAGCAGATCAAACCGGCTTTCCGCTTACAGAAGGTGTCGGCCTTGACCCGGCGGCGCTCTCTGATTTAGCTCGCGCGATGTTCCCAGCCGCACGAATTCCGTTAGCTCTCTTTGGGACGGGAAGCTTCCCCGTGATCGATGCGGAAGAGCAATCTTTACGGGATATCCTGCTCATGTATTCGTCTTGCGGCTGTAGTTTGGAGCGCCCGCTTGCAACAATGATTGCGAGGCGATGCAAATGGCCGCATCACCTTTGGCAGGATCTAGGGCTTCGCGACCGCCAGGAGCTTTCGCATCTTATGAAAAAGTATTTTGCTCCGTTGGCTGAAAAAAACCGTTTCGATATGAAATGGAAGAAATTCCTATATCGCTTGGTGTGCAACTCCGAGAGCTTCACTCTTTGCACCTCTCCTGTATGCTCAGAATGTGATGATTTTGCCCATTGCTTCGGTTCCGAGGAAGGAGACGCGCTCTTGGCGCACAGCACAAATTAAAGTGAGATGCCGTGGGGAGCTATTATTCAACGCCTTGTTCCCGCGCTTTCCACATCGCTGCAATCCGGAATCTTTCATTGATTGCTGCTGGGTTTGCGAGAATCTCGGCCTCGGCCGCCTTGAAGGCTGCTTCGACAATTGCAGCCTCCTCTTTGGTTAGAGCGACACGCCCAGCCATGTGCGTGGCATCGGGCGCCATTTGGTGAATTGCGCGCCGGTTTGGATGCATTTTGACTTCGATGAGTTCGAAGGCCTCAAGCTGCCCGTCGAGCAAAATTGCAAGCCCCGCAACTTCCACCTTCCGGCCATCTTCGGTGATCTTGACAAGCGTCCGCGCTGGCATTTGTCAACTGACCTCCTCGCTGAATTGAACCTGCTTTTCCGGCTGCAAGCGAGCCAGAATCTCCTTGCTCCCAAAACTGCTCGTATATATCAGCAATCCGCCATTGTGACTTTCGCCGCTTGATGGGTCTACAATCAACGCGGATTCAAATGGCGTCTTCTTTCGGGCTCATAGCCTGCGAATTCCTTCCTGAAACATTGGGACCGCGGTTGCACCTTGAGGGGTGCGATGCTTGTATTCCTGACGAAATCTGGGTGATCTTTTTTCATTGGGGAGTGCCAAACTGATGGTTCTTATGCTGCAGCAGCTGGCGTATCTTCCGCTTGCCCCCATTCTGCCCATGAGCCATCGTAGACGGCAGTTTTCTTATGCCCGAGCAAGTGAAGCGCCAATGCGACGACGCATGAGGTAATTCCAGAGCCGCATGTTGCAACAATGGGCCGTTCCAGATCAATGCCGGAAGCTTTGAATCGTGCAGCAATTGCGCTTTCCGGAATAAAGGCTCCGGATTCTGGATCGATGAAATCGCCCCAGGGAATGTTGACGGAATTCGGAATATGCCCGAGCTTCTTCACGGGAAAAAGGTCTTCCTGGGTCCCGTTGAATTTTCCAGGGCCGCGGGCATCGATAACCTGCTCTGCACCGCTTTCAAGGTTGGCTCTCATATCGCTCAGGGTCCTGACAAGGCTCGGGGAGAAAACCGCATTAAAACTTTGCGGCTCAGGCCGGACCGGGGACATTTCGGTCGGAAGCTTCTCTTTGGTCCATTTCCCGTATCCGCCATCAAGCATTGCGACCCGCTCATGGCCAAAGACCCGGAACATCCACCAGACGCGCGCTGCCGCTGAACCGCCACAAGAGCGGTCGTAAACAATGACGCGATCGCTTGATCCGACGCCGAGCAAGCCAACCTTCTTGGCAAATTCGGCTTCCTTTGGCAGCATATGCGGCAAGGGAGTTGACTTGTCTGCAATATGGTCGATGTCGAAGTGAACCGCGCCAGGCAGATGGCGTCCGCGGTATTGGTTCCGGCCGTCGAGATTTGTGCTGACGTGGTGCCACGTGCAATCGAGGATCCGCAGGCCAGGATCTGTCAGATGCCCGGAAAGCCAAGCGGTGCTCACTACCGCATCAGGTAAGATATCGCTCATGCGCTTTAGACCTGATGTTGAGTTAATGACATATGTTGCCTCATCGACAACAATGGGGCCGGTTTTGCTATGCCTCAGAAACGTTTTTGGAGTGCTGCCGTGTCTCAGGGAGTCCGGGGGAGAGGATAGCCGGTGCGCGGCCGCGCAAAGTAGTAGTCTGGCCTCTCCGGCCAGTTTTCGCCGGTCATGATCTTGAAGCTAGTGATCGAAACCGGCGCTCCGTGGCTGCAGGAGACAGCGTCGAATTTGATTTCACGGTCTCCGGGGCCTGCAGAGAAATCGGCAACCACTGTGCCGTCTGCCTTGCAGGCCCTCGCAAACCCTGGCGTGCCAACGCTTTTTGCAGCGACGCTCCTTTCCACGAATGCCGGGGTCTCATGTCCCTCGGATGGTTCGCAAAATGCAGGCGAAGCGAAAGTAAAAACAGCCAAGGCAGCGCTTCTGTCGACAGGAGTGTCTGCCTCGAGCGGGCGAGCGACGGAATAGACCGTTAAGGTTCCGCCATCGAGAGCGGCCTTGATTTCGTCAATCCCACAACCCGCGAATGCCTTTGCGACCTTCACTTTGAGCCTCCTCTTTCACTGCGTTACCGGCTGCTATCAAATCTCATGCCAGCTGCTGGCGGCCGAGAGGCAGCGTTTTCGATTACGGAGTTGCTGCTGCCGCGTTCTGACTAGTGAACGTGAGATGGGAGGAGAGTGTCACTTTTCTGAGCATGATCGCCCGCTTGAGCTATGGGGCTCGATTGATGATGCACGAGCCGCCATGCGCCGCCAATCCGGCGGAAATGATTACTGGCTGCGAGCGCCAAGGTTCCAATCATCTCGATGCATGGAACTCGCCCCTCGTTACCTGTGACAATTGCGAAAGGCTCGTGACAGGTGATGAGAGGGCTGCGCCCGCCTTCGAGAATATCCCGCCAGCTGCCGACGACAGCAGTGCGGCCAACGATCGCCGGCCAGCCAGGATGAATGCAAGAGACCGAATCGTCCTCCGCCCATAGACGGGCCATCGCTTCCACATCTCTCATTGCGAAAGCGGAATAGAATGCGGCATTGGCTGCTATGAGCGCATTCTCATCGGACATAGATACCGGCTGCGGCAGATGCATGAAGAAATCAAGCAGAAATAGCTTGCAAGCGCGCACAGGGCCGATGATCCCCATGCCATGAGGCGTCAAGGGCCTGACCCTGGAATAGCTTCACTCCTCAGCAGAAAGCTGTGCGCTCTGTTGGGCTTGCCATGATTCTTGCAAGACCCCGGAAGCAGAGGAACAAATGATGCAATACGATTGAGGCCAGCCGCTCGAAACTGCTATTATAGGGAGCGGCGTTTGCGGTCTTTCGCTTGCCAGAGCATTGCGCCGGCATGGGCACTCATTTTCCCTTTTTGAAGCGCGTTCGCGGCTTGGAGGGCGGGTTTTGTCCATTGCTTGCGCGCAGGGGGATCAGGCGGTTGATCTAGGGCCATCCTGGTACTGGCCGGATTCCCAGCCCCGCGTTGCCTGTCTCGTAGCAGAGCTGGGGCTTGCTAATTTTGCACAGCATGATCACGGCACGACCCTCCATCTTTGCGAAGCTGGAAAAACACCGGAGCGTTTGGAGGGCGAAAGCGTGCATCATGGAGCTTGCCGGCTCACCGGCGGCATGACTTGCCTTGCCGATGCCCTGGCAGCAGACCTGCCCCGAGAAGCCATCCATCTCGGCCATTCCCTGACCAGCCTTTCTGAGCAAGAAGGCTGGATAGCCCTCTCCTTCCTGGGTGGCGAGCGGACTACCGAAATCACGGCTAGGAGTGTTGTCCTCGCGCTGCCTCCGCGTCTCCTTGAGGAGCACGTGCAGTTTGAACCGGAACTCGACAGCAAGATAAGTGAGGCCATGCGCGCGGCCGCAACGTGGATAGCGGCCAGGGCGAAAGCCTTCATCGCATATGGGAAGGCTTACTGGCGCGAAGATGGCTATTCGGGCAACGCCTTCGTGACCCATGAGCAGGCTGTCATTGGCGAAATATATGACGCTTGCGACGAATCAGACAGAGCTGCCGCGCCCGGCGGATTCCTCGCCTTGCCGCCAGAGATGCGCAAGTCGTTCAGCGGCGGCTTGCCATTGCTGATCGCCAGTCAGATGAGCCAGATCTTTGGCCCGGCACTGGAAAGCGAAGGGGAACAGCATTATCAGGATTGGGCATTAGAACGCTACACATGCAGCGCATTGGATCTTACAGGCCCGGAAGCTGCCCAAAAAGATTTCGACAACCCCATTTTGCGGCAGCCATTGTGGGGCGGTGAGCTCTATTTGGGCGGCTCGGAGACTGCGGCCCATGGCACCGTCAACCTTGAAGGCGCTGTTGAAGCGGCTCACCGGATCTCACGGGAAATCTGCCGCAGCCAGAAGGCGCTTGGGCACGATGCTTCATAGGCTCAGGATGAAGAAGCGGCATTTGATGGCCATTCTCTCAATGCGTCGAGCCTAGCGGCGTTCCAAGAATAGGTGGAGGGGCAGAATGATGCGGTTTCCGGCAGCTGCCGTCAACGCCTAAAGCGTAGTCTTTCCCACCGAAAACGGGTCAGCCGACCCAACGGGCAGTCCTTGGAGCGATGGAGGAGCACTTTAGCAAAGCCTTGGAACGTCTTGAACGTCTGCCCTTTGATATGCAGGCGGCTGGCATCGAGCGGGGCCGCTCTTCCTTGATGCCGGAGGTCCAGGCGCCTTTCCGCAATGTCATGCAAACCCCTCTTGACGATGTCATGGCCTTTAACGCAACATCCTGCGCGCTTTCCAATTTCCCGGCAGAGCACAGGTTATCGAAGGACTATATGCAAACAATTCTAAGAGACATTGCGGCCGCTTGGAAAGAATTTTCGCTTGCGGCGAACGCGCTGCTTTTGAGCAAAGATCAAGACTGCGGCGGCAGTCGCGAAAATCCTCTCACAATGGGCGTGCTGCCATGAGCAATAATGAACTAGGCATGCCGGTTGCCTATGCAATCTGTGGCTTCAACGAAATTCCCAGCCAAAGGGCCAAGGGCTTTCAACTGATGCTCGTTGATGAGAACGGCACGCATCGTCCCTGGCCAATCGTGGTTGTCCGGTGGGGAAAGCGGGTTTTTGGTTATGTGAACAGATGCCCTCACCACGGGGTCAATCTTGACTGGGAGCGCAATCAATTTCTTGACCCGAACGGCGTTCGGTTGATGTGCGGAAAGCACGGAGCTCTCTTCGATTTGGGCACGGGCCTCTGTGTCGAGGGCCCTTGTCAAGGAAGCAGCCTGACGCCCGTCTCCTTGAGCATTCTCGACGGGGATATTTGCGTCACGGGCGTGACGCTTGTCGAAGAGGACGAGGTGCCGCCAGACGAAAAAGAAAATTAACCGGCGGCCACCCCCCTCGACTTGGCGAATTAAACAGGGCGGTTCTCGTTGCGGTTTTTGACCGGCTGCATCAGATTGAGGCCTTGCTCATAGGTGATGGCTTCGTAGGCCGGATCGAAGCCTAAAGCTGCATCCATCAGGTAATCGAGCTTCCCGGCCGTATCGAGCTTCTTGATGTCGTTTTTGTCAATGCTCATAAGCTCCAGCATTTCCTTCCAGACAGTCGATTCGTCGCAAGGCAGGATAAAGAAAGTGATTCCGTCGAGCGAAACTCTATATTTGGCTAGCAAATCAATATTATTGCAAAACATAAAATAGGTGCCGGCTGGGCTCAAGAGCCCGTTGAGCACTTCTGTCACTGTTTGAAGATAGGCGAAGGAATGTAAGTAACCCGCGAGGATTGGGATTGTTTCTTCGCCCGTTTGAACAATGGTGAGAACCTGCTCGATCGAATAATCTGGCGGTCTTTTTTCATCTGCAACCTGGGTCTGGAATTTCAGCGCAATATCACCGCGGAACCCAAACCAGCCAGGCTTAGCCGTTGCGCCCTTAAGGACCGCATTGAGCAGACGCCCTTCGCGATCCAGGCGGCTAAGGGCAGTGTTTTCAAGAGTCGTTGAAACCGTTTCAAGCGTTGTCATGAATCGTCCTTTAACTCCGCAGCAAAAGAGAAATCTGCAGCAAAACGCCAGCGCGGGACAAGCGCGGCGCCACATGCAAATGAATGGCCGGTCTGGCCTCATGCGTGCAAGACGCGGGAAATGGCAGCTTTCCCGATGCGCCAGCAGGCAGCAGAAGCATGAAATTGCAGATTGAACGGCCTTATGTCGAAAGGATGGTCGAGGCCTTCCCCAGCCTTGCTCCTTTGGCGGAGCAGCTCCGTTTTGGCAACAAGGTGGAAGTTCCTTTCGATCAATTTTCGAGCAACGAGCTTTTGTTCCTTCAGGGCCTCTACCGCGAAGCAGGGCCGAAGATGCAGGGGCGTTTCGCCCAATTGTCAACCCTTCAGCGTGCCCTGAACGACAAGAGCGCAAGATTCGATGCCGGGGATCTTGAAGCTGTTTTGCCAGCGGTGGTGCGCTATTTGGTTGCAGATGCGATCCGCGGCTGGATATTCACGGCGAGCGCCGCTGGAAGGCCGTTGCCCTATGTGATTACCCGCCTTGATTACACGCCGCCTTCGAACGAGGAGACAGGGCGCGTCTTCATCGAGATGAAGGCAAATGCGAAGGGGGCCATCACCTCCTTGACGCTTCGGATTTCGGCAGGCGATATCGCCGGCAAAACAGTCGGTGAGATCTTCGCAGCCAAGGGCTTTGTGAGGGAGACTCCCGAGCTGATCGCCGCTTATGATGAGACAGAAGCGCGTTACTACGACTGGCGGGCGCGTTACGGAGCCCAGTTCTCAGGAACGGGCACAGGTTATTACGCGGAGGACCCCAGTTCCACCCACCGCGACGTGGACTGGTCAAGGAAGGACGTCATCGTGCTTTCTTCCGGCGGCGGTGCTGCGCGTTTGGTCAATGATGAAGGCATTCTGACAACCCGCGCGCTGACGCTTGAGGTGACGGGAGATATTCTCGGCCAATATTTGCGAAAGGCGGCCAAAAGCAACCTTTATGAGGGCGAAGCCGAAGTGGCTGAGTCAAAGGCAGCGATCAAAAAAGGCCTCTTCTGCCGCGTTCCTGTCCACCCCTACATACTGATGTTCCACCTTGAGCTTCATCATTATGTGTGGGTGCATGCCGCTGACCTTACGCCCTACGCCTACCAGCCAAGCCTAAAGCGTAAGCTGATATTGCCGGAAGAACAGACGGATTTGATCGACATCCTCACCGGCGAAATGGATGTCTTGATGGACGATATCATTTCCGGAAAATCGGGCGGAACGACCGTC
>DASRYK010000134.1:0-21566 GCA_035687205.1 Methylocella sp.
CCGCCTATGACGCGCCGACGGCGCGGATCGAGGAAGCTGCGGGGATCGACATCATTCTCGTTGGCGACAGCGTCGGCACGGCGATGCTTGGCTACGCCAGCGAAAAGGACGTGACGCTCGCCGATATGTGCCATCACGTGGGCGCAGTGCGCCGCGGCGCGCCCCATACGGCGGTCATCGCCGACCTTCCCTACCGCACCTATGAGACGCCTGAGGTGGCGCTTGACAGCTCGAGCGCTTTGATCTCTGCAGGCGCCGACATCGTCAAATTCGAGGGGTTCAGGCCGGATATTGCCGAAGCGCTTGTGCGCGCCTCGATCCCCGTCTGCTGCCATTTGGGGCTCGAGCCGCAGCATCACGAGCGCAAGCGCGTCAAGGGGCGCAAGGCGGTGGAAGCCGCAAGGCTGGTGCGCGAGGCCGAAGCTCTCGATAAGGCCGGCATGGCGCTGCTTGTCCTTGAGCTCGTGCCGGAAGAGGTTGCCGGAAGAGTGACTGCTTCCGTCACGGCCCCAACGATCGGGATTGGCGCCGGGCGCGGCACGGACGGGCAGGTGCTCGTGATCACCGATCTGCTCGGCTGCACCGCCGCAAATTTCCGTCACAACCGGCGCTATGCGGAAGCAGGCCGGTGGATGTTGGACGCGGTTGCGGCCTATGTCTCGGACGTCCGCTCAGGGAGCTTCCCGGCGGAGGAAAACACGGTTCACATGGAGCCAGGCGAGCTTGCGCTCTTTCTGAAGGAAGGGGCCTGGCTGAAGGAAGGGGCCTGACGGCTCACGCGCCGAGCTTTTGTTTGACAAGCGCGCTGGCTTTCGCGAAATCCATGCGGCCTGCATATTTTGCCTTGAGCAGGCTGACCACCTTTCCCATGTCCTTAACCGAGGAGGCTTTAGCCTCGGCGATCGCCGCTGCAACCGCCGCCTCGGCCTCGGCCTCGCTCAAAGGCTTGGGCAGGAAACTTTGGATGATCCCGATTTCCTCGCGCTCTTGCGCCACAAGGTCGTTCCGCCCCGCCTTTTCATAGATCCCGACCGACTCCTGGCGGCTTTTGACCATCTTTTGCAGCATCGCCAGAATATCATCCTCGCCCAAGGCCTTACCCTGGCCGCGGGCCTCTATATCCTTGTCCTTGAGCGCGGCCATGATCATGCGGACCGTCTCCACGCGGCGCTTGTCCCCGGCCTTCATTGCGGCCTTGAGCTCGCTTGTAAATTTTTCCCGCACTGTATCGGCCTCCCGGGCATCGATTTGACGGCAAGGGCTGCGGGCTTTATCGGAGTTCAAGGAGCGGATTTCAAGTGAGCAGCATAGGCGGGCAGGAGCAGCAAAAGGGATTCTGGCGCAAGCCGCGCCCGACGGCCTGTCTCGTTCTGGCAAACGGCATGGTGCTCGAAGGCTTTGGCCTTGGCGCGGAAGGCGAAGCTGCAGGTGAAGTCTGCTTCAACACCGCCATGACGGGGTATCAGGAGATCCTGACCGATCCCTCCTACGCAGGCCAGATCGTCACATTCACCTTCCCGCATATCGGGAACACCGGCGCCAATGACGAAGATATCGAGACGAGCAACCCTTCGTCCCATGGGGGCGTGCGGGGAGTCATCGTCCATGCGCCAGTGACCGCGCCATCCAATCACCGGGCAAAATGCGGGCTTGAAGCATGGCTCAAGAGCCGCGGCATCATCGGGCTTTACGGAATCGACACGCGCGCGCTCACCGCCTACATCCGCGAAAACGGCATGCCGAACGCCGTCATTGCCCATTCGCCAGACGGCCATTTCGACACCGGCCGCCTCAAGGCGATGGCCCGCGCATGGCCTGGCCTTGTGGGCATGGATCTCGTGCCGGAGGTCAGCACCGCGCAACGCTATGGCTGGGCCGGAGGGGCATGGGTTCCAGGCAAAGGATACAGAGAAAAGGAGCCTGGCGCTTACCGCGTCGTGGCCATCGACTATGGCATCAAGCGCAATATTTTGCGGCTTCTCACTGAGGCGGGCTGCTCGGTCACCGTCGTTCCGGCGCAGACCTCTGCAGACGCGATCCTGGCGATGCAGCCAGACGGGGTCTTTCTTTCAAACGGCCCGGGCGACCCTGCCGAGACCGGAAAATATGCGGTCCCCGTCATCAAGGAGCTGCTCAGCTGGAAGATCCCTACCTTTGGGATCTGCCTTGGCCATCAGATGCTGGCGCTCGCCATTGGCGCAAGAACAGAGAAAATGCACCAGGGCCATCACGGCGCCAATCATCCGGTGAAAGACTTTACGACCGGCAAGGTCGAAATCGTCTCGATGAACCATGGCTTCGCGGTCGACCGGAACACGCTTCCAGCCAATGCGCGTGAAACCCACCGCTCGCTTTTCGACGGCTCAAACTGCGGAATCGAATTGACCGACCGCCCGGCTTTCTCAGTGCAGCACCACCCTGAGGCCTCGCCTGGGCCCCGCGACAGCCATTATCTCTTTGCCCGCTTTGCCGCTATGATGGAAAAGGCGCGGAAGGAAAGATCAGGCTCTCTCAACACGGGATAAGGCGGCGGCTGTTGCAAGCCTTTTCCCAGCAGCAGCGCCTATTCATGCGCGAAAATGTCCGTCTCCGCCCAGCCCAGGATGTCGAGGCGCGCCCTGGCAGGAAGGAATTTGAAACATTCCTGGGCGATCTCAAAACGGTTCTCGCGCTTGAGCATTTCGTCGAGACGGGCGCGCAGCGCATGCAAATAAAGGACGTCCGACGCCGCATAGGAAAGCTGGGCATCCGAAAGCGTCTCCGCTCCCCAGTCGGAAGACTGCTGCTGCTTGGAGAGCTCGGCGCCGAGGAGCTCCCGCACAAGATCCTTCAAACTGTGCCGGTCGGTGTAAGTCCGGGCGAGCTTCGAGGCGATCTTGGTGCAATAGACCGGTGCCGCCAAGACACCGAAGGTCTTATATAAGATTGCGATGTCGAAACGCGCAAAGTGAAACAGCTTGGTGACCTTTTGATCGGTCAGCAGCCGCTCGATATTTTCCGCCCGGGCTTGCCCTGCCGCGATTTGAACGACATCGGCAGATCCGTCCCCGCGCGAAAGCTGGACAACGCAAAGCCTGTCCCTATGCGGCACGAGGCCCAAAGTCTCTGTGTCGATTGCGACGCAGTCGCCAAAATCGGCGGAGTTTGGCAGGTCGCCTTTATGAAGACGGATGGTCATCGCATAAGGTCAGAAGGCAGAGCCCGGGGTGCAGGGATTTCATGCGGCGCGCCTAGCATCTGAGGCCAAGCCGCGCAAGTCCGGCAGAGACGCGGCCGGCCGGCATGCGGCGAGTGCGGAACTTCTCCTGCCCGCATTTGTTCAGGGCCAACCAAGTCAAAAGAGGGCAGCGTCATGCCGCGCAGCGCGGCGAGCTCGCTCATAGAGACGCGCGGCGCGGCGCCATCAGGGCGCAGAAAAAGGCTGACACGGCCGGGATTGCGCCTCTCCCTCGAAACTGGCTGCGCCCCGGACATAAAAGGCCGCTATGACGAAAGTGGTTATAGGTTAAAATTGCGCTTGCGGCGTCGCTCACGGCGGGGCTTGCCCCTGCGCATGCGCAGGGAATCTTTAGCGGGATGGCCGAGGGCGCAGCCCGGGGCAATGCCGCCGCAGGCCCTGTGGGCGCCGTTGTTGGCTGAGCCGTAAGCGGCGCAGCGGGCGGAGTCAATGGTGTCTTGGGCGTTCAGCCGCGGTATCGCCATCGCAGCCGGGTTTATGGGCGGCGCTCTGCCTGCCGCCATCAGCATCATCATTACCGCCACTGCCGTTACCACCGCCACCATCATCACCATCGCCAGTCATCACCACCGCCAGTGACAATGGCAGGCGGGGCTTTGATCTGCCTGCGGAAGCGGCGCTGACGGCGGCAGGATCCGCCCCGCGTCAAGCTCTAAACGGCAAAGCTTGATCCGCAGCCGCATGAGGCGGTGGCTTGCGGATTGCGGATCTTGAAGGCCTTGCCCATGAAATCGTCAACGAAATCGATCGTCGAGCCCTTGAGCAGCTCAAGCGACACGGAGTCGATGGCAACCGTTGCGCCATCGCGCGTAATCACAAGATCGCCATCGGCTTGCTCGGTCGAGATCGAATAGGTGTAGGTAAAGCCGGAGCATCCGCCGCCATCGACGCCGATGCGCAGAAACGAGCCCTTGGGCTCTTTCGTCAAAATCTCGGCGATGCGCCGCGCGGCGCTGTCCGTTAATCCCACATTGGCTTCGGCTACGCTCATTCCGGTTCCTCGCAGGCGAATCTTTAGCAGGCGAATCTATGGAGGCAAGGCAGCCGGCCCAAAGCCGCTTGCGTCCGTCCAAGCTATGGAACATATGTCTGCGGGCGCGCCGCCGCAATCGGGCAAAAGCGGCGCCCGGCGTTCCATGCCACCTTCCCAATCTTCTCATGCTTTCGCTTTCGCTGCCATCCGGGCTCCTTTCGCCGCTGATGCGGCACGAAGCCGCGGGCGGCTGGTGGCCGAGCCGCCCTCACCCTCCCGGACGGCGTTCCAGCGTGACCGTGACCGGATCATCCATTGCACGGCATTCCGCAGGCTTGCCCACAAGACCCAGGTTTTTGTGCCGCATGAAGGCGACCACTTCCGCACAAGACTCACCCATTCGCTTGAGGTTGGCCAGATTGCGCGGTCCCTCGCCCGGGCGCTCGGCCTTGACGATGACCTCGCCGAGGCGCTGGCGCTTGCCCATGATCTCGGGCATACACCTTTCGGCCATACGGGCGAGGATGTGCTTGACGCGCTCATGTCTCCCTATGGGGGCTTTGACCATAATGCCCAGGCGCTGCGGATAGTGACGAAGCTCGAGCGCCGTTATGCGGCCTTCGACGGGCTCAACTTGACCTGGGAGACCCTTGAAGGGCTCGTCAAGCACAACGGCCCGCTGCTCGGTCCCAAAGCCGCAGCAGCCGGCGAAAAAGCAAAACCCGTGCCTGAGGCCATTCTCGAATACAACGCCGCTCATGATCTCGAGCTTGCCTGTTTTGCGAGCGTTGAGGCCCAGGCGGCGGCGCTCGCCGATGGCATTGCCTATAATGCGCATGACATCGACGACGGCTTACGCGCGGGCCTGATCGATTTCGCGCAAGCTGCTTCCGTGCCTTGGCTCAAGGGCATCATTTGTGAAATCGAATCGCTTCATCCGCGCATCGAGCCGAGCCGGGCCATTCACGAGCTTGTGCGCCGCATGATCGCCTCTTTCATCGAGGATGCGATCGCTGAAAGCGCGAAGCGGATCGAATCGTCGGGGGCCGCGAGCGCTGACGATGTGCGCGCACTCGGCGCGCCTGTGGCCGGGCTTTCGGCGGAGGCCGCGCGCGCTGAGGCGGAGATCAAAGCCTTTCTCTTTGAGAATATGTACCGGCATTCCCGGCTTGCGGCCATCCGCGAGAATGCTGGCGCCGTTGTGCGCGATCTCTTTTTGCGGTTTTTCAACGATCCTGCCCTGATGCCCGCCGAATGGGCGGGGGCTGCCATGGCCCCTCGCACGGGTGAAGCGCGCCGGGCGCGCCTCGTCTGTGACTACATTGCCGGAATGACCGACCGCTACGCGCTTGCCGAGCACCGCAGGCTTTTTGACAAGACGCCCGGTCTGCATCTCAACCTTCTCCAGCCCGGTCTGGCGAGGCATCTCACGTCTTGACATTTCCAAGCGTTGCAGGCGCCAAGCAATACAGGTCATGCTCCGATGAATCTTTTCGCTGAATTTCATGAGCTCATTGCTTCGGTCTTGAAGCAAATCGCCGCGAGCGGCCGCCTGCCTGCCGGATTGGACTATAAGCGCTTTGTGGTCGAGCCTCCGCGGGATGCATCGCATGGCGACCTATCCACCAACGCAGCGATGGTCTATGCGAAAGAAGCGCGCATGGCCTTCGCCCATCCGCGCGAGCTTGCCGCGGAAATCACGGCAGCCCTTGCGGACGATCCGGCGGTTGCGGCTGCGGAAGTCGCGGGGCCAGGTTTCATTAATATCAAGCTCAACTCTGCCGCTTATGCCCGGGTGCTGCGCGCCGTGCTAGCGCTTGGCGAGAACTATGGGCGCCCCTCTCCTCCGGCTGCCCCGCAAAGCATTAATGTCGAATATGTCTCAGCCAATCCAACAGGCCCCATGCATGTCGGCCATGGCCGGGGCGCAGTCTTCGGCGATGCGCTGGCCAATCTTTTGGCGTTTGCCGGGCACAAGGTCACGCGCGAATATTACATCAATGATGCGGGCGCCCAGGTCGATGTGCTCGCGCGCTCGGCCTATCTGCGCTACCGGGAGGCGCTTGGCGAAACGGCCGGCGAGATTCCGCAGGGGCTTTATCCCGGAAGCTATCTCAAGGACATCGGCGCTCAGCTCGCCAAACGTTTCGGCCGCTCGCTCCTCGGCCGCGAGGAGCCTGAATGGCTTGGCACAGTGCGGGATGCGGCCGTCGCTGGCATGATGGCTGTGATCAAAGCTGACCTCAAAGCCCTCAATATCGAGCATGAAGTTTTCTTCTCGGAACGCTCGCTTACGAGCGGCCCAGGCGGCGATCTCGTTGCGGCTTCCATTGCGGAGTTGCGCAGGCTCGGCCTTGTTTATCAAGGGCGCCTGCCCCCGCCGAAAGGCCAGCCTGCAGAGGATTGGGAAGACCGCGAGCAGACATTGTTCCGCTCAACGGAGTTCGGCGACGACACCGACCGGCCGCTCATGAAGTCGGACGGCTCCTACACCTATTTCGCATCCGACATCGCCTATCACAAATGCAAGATCGACCAGGGCTATTCGCTTCTCATCGACGTTTGGGGCGCAGACCACGCGGGTTATGTCAAGAGAATGCGGGCAGCGGTCGAGGCTCTCTCCCAAGGCCGCACGAGACTCGAAGTCAAACTCTGCCAGCTCGTGCATTTGATGCGCGGCGGCGAACCGGTCAAAATGTCGAAACGGTCGGGCGATTTCGTCACCCTGCGCGAGGTTGTGGATGAGGTGGGCGTTGACGCGGCACGCTTCATGATGCTGTTCCGCAAGAACGATGCCCCTCTCGAATTCGACCTCGCCAAGGTGATTGAGCAATCGAAGGACAACCCTGTCTTCTACGTCCAATATGCGCATGCGCGCACAAAGTCCGTGCTGCGGCAGGCGCAGGCCGCAATGCCTGGCCTTGATCTATCGCCTCCCGCGCTTGCTGCGGCCGATCTCAGCCTGCTGCAAGACGAGGGTGAGATCGCGCTCATTAAGCTTCTCGCGCAGTATCCGCGTGTGATCGAAGGTGCAGCATCGAGCGGCGAGCCGCACCGGATTGCTTTTTATGTGCATGACCTTGCGTCGAGCCTGCACGCTCACTGGACACGTGGCAAAGATCGGCCACAATTACGGTTTCTTAATGAAGAGCGCAGAGATTTAACTGCCGCCAGGCTGGCCCTTGTCACCGCCCTGTCGGCAGTGCTTGCGTCCGGACTTCAGATTTTGGGGGTCAGCGCCCCTGACGAAATGCGATGAGGCGTAAGCTTCTCGCACGCCGCGAGAGGATCCCAGGGCGCGGGCATCAGGCACGCCCGCCGCGATGCGGGCAAGAGGCATAAGCCGCAAAGCGCCTCGCCGGAGCGCTTGCGAGCGGCATGCCAGGAGCAAGCGGCAAGCCGGGAGCAATTGACGGCGGAAAATTTATGGCGAAAACGGAATGGGCGCGGCGCGGAAAACCGCGGCCTGAGCATGGAGATCAGGCAGGAACAAGCTACCCGGCGCATAGAGTTCAGCGCCTGGCCGGCAAGGTTGAGCAGGGGTCTGCCCGGAGTGAGATGCGCGATTGCAGAGAGAGAAAGCCGGCGGCTCTGACCGCCATGAAGTCGCGACAGGAGGGTGCGTAAGATGAGCGAGCCAATTGTAAAACGGCGGCCAATGATTGACCTCGAGGAATTCGAAAGGCGCCTGCGCAAGCCGGCCGCCCAGGGCGCAGAGGGCTCCGATCCGCTCGCCGAGCTCGCCCGTTTCGCTGGCGAGCTCGATGATCCTTTCAGGCCGGTTTTTGAGCCGTTGAGCAGGCGCCCTGAGGAGACACTCCGCAGCGCGGCAGCCGCCGGCCCAGCCAAGCCTGTGCAGGAGCCGCTCATCCGCGGCGATTTTGCAGAAATAGAAGCCGGGCTGCTTGGCGCGGCGCGGAAGTATGAGACTCCTGAAGCCGGCGGGATGGACGAATTCGGCCACGATGCTCAGATCGGCGAGGAGGGCCATTGGCGTTATGACGAGTCTTTGGGCGTCAGCGCCCAAGATGCCGATGCGCCTTTCGAGGAAATCCGCTCGAGGCGCCCCCTTTATGTCATGGCGGCGATGATTGTTGCTGGAATCGCCGGGATCGGCGCCAGTTTTGCATTCAAAGGCGCCGCCACCAGCCAAGGCGAAATTGCGACCATTAAAGCTGCGGAAGGTCCCGCGAAAGTGCAGCCGGAGATCATGGCGAGCGCAGAGACTCCTGCGCAGGAAGCCTCCGTCCTCGCCGGATCGCCCCCGCAGCAGCCGGTTGCTGCGGCTACCGCCATTGAGGAGCCAGCCGACCTTGCGGCGCAAGCCAGCGCCGAGGCTGTGCAGGCGATCCCGGTTGCCACTTCTGCCGAATCCGCCGGCGCAGCCAGCGTCCCGGTTCCCCCGCCCCCGGCGCAGGCGGAGGCAGAGGCGCCGCAGAGAGCGGCAGAGCCGGTCACCATCGCGTCGCTGATCGAGCCCAAGAAGGTCAAAACGGTTTCCGTCCGGCCCGATGGCACCTTGCTGCCAAACGACACGCCTCCTCCAGCCGCGGCGGCGCATATTCCTCCGGTTCCGGCGGCGCGCCCGCAAGTTCCCGCATCCGCGAAGGCGGTCACTCCAAAGTCGCCAGCACGAATGGCAACGACTCCCAAGCCGCCCGCCGCCGACAGCAGCGGAAATGCGCAAGCCGCGCAAACCTCGGTAGCAGCGAAGACCAGGCATGCCGAAGCTGAGGGCGCCAGCGGCCAGTCCGCCGCCCAGGGAGCTGCGCCAGGAACCTTCTCCGTTCAGCTCGCCGCTCCCGGCACGGAGCAGGAAGCCCGGGATGTTCAGATGCGGCTCATGAAGAGGTTCGGCGCCGAATTGGCCGGCTTCCATCCCTCAATCCACAAAGCGGCTGTCGGTGGAAAGGCGGTCTACCGCGTCCGGGTGAGCGGCTTGCCCACGCGAGAGGAAGCCTCCGCTCTCTGCCAGAAACTTCAAAGCAGCGGTGGAAATTGCTTCGTTGCTAAGAACTGAAGCCCTCTGGCGGGCGGGGGTCAAAGCCTTGGGTGAGTCTTGGCCCTCCGCCCGTGCCCAAAGGGACCGCCTGGCAGGCCGTTTAGCCGCCAGCAAGCTCAGTGAGGGAGGCCGCCGCGGAGCCTGAGGCTCCGGGCAGGGAGCAGGCGATTGGACCTACCGCGAGTGGACTTACCGTTTGACGGCAGCATGGGGAGCGGAGAGGGAGCAAGCGAGGCTGGCGCCTTTGTTGTCGATGTTGAAGGTTTTGAAGGGCCGCTCGATCTGCTTCTCGACCTTGCCCGCCGTCAGAAAGTCGATCTCAGCAAAGTTTCCGTTCTGGCGCTGGCCGAGCAGTATCTCGAATTCATTGCCGCAGCCCGGCAGCTTCGTCTCGAGCTGGCGGCCGATTATCTCGTCATGGCCGCTTGGCTTGCCTATCTGAAGTCCCGACTTCTCCTCCCGCAGCCGACAAAGGAAGCGGAGCAGGAAGGCGTGGAAATGGCCGAAGCGCTGCAGGTCCGTCTCCGGCGGCTCGAAGCGATTCGTGCCGCTGCCGATGCCCTCGTCAACAGGCCGCGCCTTGGGCGGGACGTTTTCCCCCGCGGCCAGCCTGAGCGAGCGGGCGAAGCGGGCGAGCCGCGGTGGCAGGCCAGCCTTTACGAATTCCTCTCGGCCTATGCGCAGCGGCGCCAGAAGCAAGCGCGCACGCGCATCACCCTCAAAAAAAGAGCCGTCTGGTCGCTCGCCCAGGCGCGCAGCGAGGTGGAAAGGTTTGCTGGCCGGGCTCTGGACTGGGAGCTGCTCGACACTTATCTCGCCGCTTTTTTTACAACCCCCGAGATGTGCCGCACGGTCAAGGCATCGGCGCTTTCAGCATCGCTAGAGATGGCCCGTGAAGGGATCATCGTGATCCGCCAGGAAAAGGCCTTCGCCCCGCTTTGGATCAAGCGGAAGCCGCGCGGTCCGGCTGGGAGCGGAGCGGAAGCGCCGGAGCGCTAAAGGGGCCTGAGACCAAGAAGAGGAGGTTTCAACTTGGCGGATCTCGCGCAGCTTTTTGGAGACATTGACGAGGCTCAGGCGCCATCGCGCAGCCATGGCTTGGCCGAGGCCATGCGCATTGCCGAAGCCCTGCTCTTTGCTTCCGCCGAGCCTTTGGCCGAGAAAATTATCGAAAAACGCATGCCGCGCGGCATCGCAGCAAGCGCCGTCCTTGAGGCGCTTAAGGCTGAATATGCCCCCCGCGGCGTCAATCTCGTGCGGGCCGGGGACAAATGGATGTTCCGGACGGCTGTGGACCTTGCCTGGCTGCATTCTAGCGGCGAGGGCGAGACGAAAAGATTGTCCCGCGCAGCGCTCGAAACGCTGGCGATTGTGGCCTACCACCAGCCGGTGACCCGGGCCGAAATCGAAGATATCCGCGGAGTCGCAGTCTCGAAGGGAACGCTCGACCTTCTCCTTGAGACGGGATGGGTCAGGCTGCGCGGCCGCAGACGCGCGCCGGGACGCCCTGTGACCTATGGAACGACTGAGGCCTTTCTTGTTCATTTCGGCCTTGAATCGATTTCAGATCTTCCAGGCCTCGAGGAGCTCAAGGGCGCCGGGCTATTCGACGGGCGCCTGCCGCAAGATTTTTGCATTCCCCAGCCCCGGGACAGCGCAGATCTGGCTGAGGACGAGGACCCTCTGGAGGAGGAAGGCGCGGCCGCAGACGGCGCCAGCAGCGCGGCCGGCATCCCTTCTTCTCCGCCGCTCCAGGACGAAGCTCGCGGCGGCGCATTGGCGCCTGATGACTAGGGCCTTCCCTTCTCTGGCTGCGGCTACAGCCCTGGGGGGCGCGCCGCATCCCTGAACCGCCTGCGCTGGGTGACCAGGAGCTGCCGCCCGGGGCATTTTGCTGCCCCTGCCGCATCTGACCGGCGGCCGCTTCTTGTTTTTACCGTCTCGAGAGCCTAGTTTTGCGCAACTGCAACACACTTGGCATAACGCTCGCGGCAATGAGGAGGTGTTTTCATGGGCAGTCTGTCAATCTGGCATTGGCTCATTGTCGGGGCTGTCGTCCTTATTGTTTTTGGCGGCAAGGGCAAGATTTCCGAAATTATGGGGGATGTCGCCAAGGGCATTAAGTCCTTCAAGAAAGGCTTAGCCGAAGAGACGGATAAGCCCGAAGCTCTGCGCCAGGATCCCGGGCCTTTGCAATCCATCGATCATCAAAGCAGCTCCGGGCAGGCCAAGATCCCCGAAACCCCTAAAATTGGCTAAGGGCTCTATTGGAAAGCCTTAAGGCTCCTGAGCCGGGCGCGGAATCCGGGCGCCCGGCGATCTGCTCCCCACGGGCTTACGCAGCACGCGCTGGATGAAGGCTCTTCATGTTCGAATTTGACGCTGGCAAGCTCATCATCATTGGGATTGTGGCGCTCATCGTCATTGGGCCGAAGGACCTCCCCCGCGTCATGCGTCAGGTTGGCCAGGCCGTTGCAAAGATGCGGCGCATGGCGGGCGACTTCCGGGCTCAGCTCATGGAAGCCATGCGGGAGGCCGAGTTCGAGGCCATTCATTCGGACATGGCGAAGCTCGAAGAACGCGCCAAGGCTGGCAGCTCTGCTGACCCCCTTGCGCAGATAAAAGCCGAGCTGACCCAAGCCATCGAAAGGGCGGATGAGCCTGAGGCCTTGCCTGCAGCGGCGGAAGGAGAGGAGCCCGAGCCGCGCCAAGCCCGCTCTCTGACGCTTCCTGGAGAAGCGGAAGAGGCGCCAGCGCTGGTCAGAGCGCCTGGCATTGCGCCGCTTGCCAATGGCATCAATGAGACGGGCCCCCTTGAGCATCCGCAGGATACTGGGGGGATCGATGCGGAAATGCGGGCTCTCGCCGATGCCTTGGCTGCCGAAATGGCAGAAGCGGAAACCCGCCCGCCCGGCGTTAACGGCAAAGCAGCTCCGGAAATGTGACGTTTCAAGGCGAGCCTCGCCTTTCCTCCATGCCCCAAGCGCCTGCAACAGCGAGCCCCGCATGACCGACGCCGATATCGAGGCGACGAAAGCGCCGCTGATCGACCATCTTCTCGAGCTGCGCGCGCGGCTCATTAAGGCGCTTATTGCCTTTGTGGCGATGTTCATCGTCTCGTTTTATTTCGCCAAGGACATCTACAATATCCTCCTCGTTCCGTTTGAACATGTCGCTGGCACCGATGCGCGTCTCATCTATACGGCGCCGCAGGAATATTTTTTCACGCAGATAAGGGTTGCGCTTTTCGCGGCGGCATTTCTTTCCTGCCCTGTCGTGCTTGGGCAGATCTATGCTTTTGTCGCGCCTGGCCTCTACAAGCACGAGCGGAAAGCCTTTGCGCCATATCTTGTTGCCACGCCGGTATTTTTCGCCATCGGCGCAATGGTTGTCTATTTCATTGTGATGCCCAACCTGCTTAAGTTTTTTATGAGCATGCAGCAGGCCAAGGAGCCTGGGCGGGCGCAGATCGAGCTTCTGCCGCGGGTCAGCGAATATCTTTCTCTCATCATGACGCTCATTTTCGCCTTCGGCATCACGTTCCAATTGCCCGTTGTGCTGACGCTTCTCGGGCGCGCCGGTATCGTGACATCGGATTTTTTGCGGCGGCAGCGGCGCTACGCGATCGTTCTCGTCTTTATAGCTGCCGCGATTCTCACCCCGCCGGACATTTTTTCGATGCTGGCGCTTGCTCTGCCGGGCCTTGGCCTTTACGAGCTTTCGATCTACTCCGTCCGGATGATCGAGAACGCGCGGGCGAAAGCGGCGGCGCAAGGGCCTTGAAGCTCAGGCCAGGGCTTCTGGAAGCGGATCATGTACGACATCAAATGGATTCGCGACAATGCGGAGGCTTTTGACCGCGGGCGCGCAAGGCGCGGCCTTGAGCCGCTTGCCGCGCGGCTTCTCGCGCTCGACGATGCGCGCCGCGCGGCTATTGCCAAATCCCAAGCTGCGCAAGAGCGGCGCAACGCGGCCTCGAAAGAAATCGGCGCGGCGATGAGGGCGGGCGATGCCGCTCAGGCAAAGGCTTTGAAGCTCGAGATGAGCGAGCTGAAGGAAGACCTTGCCAAATACGAGGCCGAGGAGCGCGAGGCCGTCGCAGCGCTTGATGAAGCGCTGGCCGGGATTCCCAATACTCCGCTTGAGGATGTGCCGGAGGGGCGCGACGAGAAAGATAATGTGGAAATCCGCCGCTTTGGCGAGCCGCGCGCAATGGGGTTTCAGCCCAAGGAGCACTTCGATCTTGGCGAAGCGCTGGGCCTTATGGATTTCGACACTGCGGCGAAAATTTCCGGCGCGCGCTTCGTCGTTATGAAGGGGGCGCTTGCACGGCTCGAGCGCGCGCTCGCGCAATTCATGCTCGATCTCCATACACAAGAACACGGCTACACGGAGGTCAATCCGCCCATCCTGGTGCGGAACGAGGCGATGTTCGGCACGGCGCAACTGCCGAAGTTCCGTGAAGATCAGTTTCTCGCCACGCGAAGCGAAGCAATTCAGGAAGCGATCCGCCGGACCGTCGAAGAGCAATTCTTGACCCGCTCGAACCCCGCAGGATTCAGCGAGCTGGACGCCATGCCGCTGCAAGAAGAATATTGGCTCATCCCGACCGCAGAGGTTCCTCTGACCAATCTCGTGCGCGAAAAAATCCTCGGCGCAAAAGACTTGCCCCTGCGCGTCACCGCCTGCACGCCCTGCTTCCGCGCCGAGGCGGGCGCTGCGGGCAAGGACACGCGCGGCATGATCCGGCAGCATCAATTCACAAAGGTCGAGCTCGTTTCAATCACCACGCCGGAAACCTCTCTTGCCGAGCATGAGCGTATGACGCTATGCGCGGAGGAGGTTCTGAAGCGCCTTGAGCTTCCCTACCGCGTCGTGACGCTTTGCACCGGCGACATGGGCTTTGCCTCGCAGAAGACCTATGACATCGAGGTGTGGCTGCCGGGCCAGGGGCGCTACCGGGAAATTTCGTCTTGCTCCGTCTGCGGCGATTTTCAGGCGCGGCGGATGAACGCGCGCTACCGCCCCGAGGGCGCGAAGTCTCCGCGATTTGTTCATACGCTCAACGGGTCGGGGGTCGCTGTCGGCCGGGCGCTCGTTGCGGTTCTGGAAAATTACCAAAACGCGAACGGCTCGGTCACTGTGCCGGAAGCCTTGCGGCCCTATATGGGCGGCATCACAACAATCGCGAAAGGCTGAGGCCGCGCGTGCGCATTCTGATCACCAATGACGACGGAATCCACGCCCCGGGCCTCGCTTTGATGGAGCGCATCGCCAAAACCTTCTCGGACGATGTCTTTGTCGTCGCTCCCGAGCACGACCAATCAGGCGTGGCGCATTCGCTAACGATCAACGATCCTTTGCGCCTGCGGAAGATTTCGCAGCGGCATTATGCGGTGAAGGGCACGCCCACCGATTGCATCATCATGGGGGTGCGCAAGCTCCTTGCGGACAGAATGCCGGATCTCGTTCTCTGCGGCATCAATAACGGTCACAATGTCGCCGACGACGTGGCCTATTCAGGGACTGTCGCGGGGGCGATGGAGGCGGCGTCCCTTGGTCTTCCCGCGATCGCCCTTTCTCAAGCCTATGGGCCGGTTGGGCGCGAAGAAAGCTTCTGGGATTGCGCCGAAACCCATGCGCCTTCTGTCATCAGCGATATTCTCGCAGCGGGCATTCCGGAGGGCGTTGTTATGAATGTCAATTTTCCTCCCTGCCCGCCAGGTGACGTCGGGGCGGTCGCTGTCACCGCCCAGGGACGGCGCGACGCGCAGATGGCTGTGATCTACGAGAGAGCCGATGGCCGCGGCATCCCTTACTATTGGATCTCATTCGACCGCGGCAATTCGGCTCCAGGGAAAGGCACGGACCTCGAAGCCCTGGCCCTCAATAATATCTCGGTGACGCCGCTGCGGATCGATCTGACCGACGAGTCGTCGCGCGCGCAGTTAGCGCATGTGCTCGCGCGCCGGGGCTGATCATGCTGGCCGCGGAAAAGCCCAGCCGGCCCGCCAGGAAAATCGCCGAAGCGCAAAACAACGCAGCCTTTTTGATGTCGCTGCGCGCGCGCGGCATCCAGGACCTCAATCTTCTGCGGGCGCTCGAGGTCATTCCGCGCGAGATTTTCGTGCCGCACCGTTTTGCCGATCTCGCACGCCGCCCCATTGCGCTTCCGCTCCGCTGCGGTCAGACCCTTCCCGAGCCATGGCTCACCGCCCGGATCATCGAGGCTCTCGCGCCCCAGCCTCATCATCGCGTGCTCGAAATCGGGACGGGATCGGGTTACGCGACAGCCTTGCTCGCGCGGCTTGCGCGCGAAGTTCTTTCCATCGAGCGCTTCCAAAGCCTTGCTCTAGAAGCCGAGTCCCGCCTGGCGCAGCTTTCCGTCGCCAATGCTGCTGTCGCCTTTGGCGATGGGCTTGCGATCTCGCCAAAGCTTGGACCCTTCGACCGGATTGTGGCGCATGGCCTATTGGACAGCGTCCCGGAGAATTTGCTTGCGGCTCTTTCCCCCGACGGCGTGCTTGTCGCCGCGCGTCCAGACCCGGAAACCGGATCACGCCAAGTGATTGCGCGAATCTTGCGCAATGATACCGGTGAAATGTGCGAAACGCCTGTCTGCGGCTGCCGTTTTCAGCCTCTCCTTCCTGGTGAGGCCATTGCGCTTTGAGGCCTCTCCCGCGGAAGCGAAGTGATAAATTTATCGCGGCCGGCGTGAATATTTGTTCATCATTAAACCGTCCCTTAACTCACTTTGCGGTTTATGAAGCGAAGGATACTGTGGTGGTGGGTTGCGTCATGAGTAAGTTTCTTTGCGGGTTCCGCGCAGGTTTTGCGGCACGTATGGCGTTAACGGGCGCTGCCGCCGGTTTGCTCGCTGGCTGCGCAAGTTCCGAGCGGCTGAGCGATCCTTTGTCCAATCCTTTCCAGATGGCGAGCGCTGGAATTCCGCCGTCCGCGCCGGACCCGGTTTCTGCCGCGCCCGTTTCGCCCGTTCAAGCGCGCCCGCTAAGCGCGCCAGCCACAGCCGCTAACGCCCGGCCGAGCCCGAGCATTGCAGTTACAGTGCCCCGCAGCGGTCAAACTGTGGCAGGCTGGTCGGCACAAGGGGGAACGCCAGTGGTTGTCGCCCATGGCGAGACGGTCCAAAGCCTTTCAAACCGCTACGGTGTTCCCGTCGATGCGCTCGTCAGGACCAACGGCTTTGCCTCGGCATCGCAGATACAGCCCGGAACACGCATCATCATTCCCGTCTACAATGCCGCGCTCGCTGCATCGAGCGGCACAGGCGCTGCCGCAAGCGCCCCAGCCGCCGCCAAGACAGCAGCCTCAGCCAAGGCGCCCAAGCCATTGGGTGCTCCGCCGCGCAGCCTCGCGAGCCAGGCCGAAGCCTTGAAAGCCGCCAGCAAAACCCGGGATGCAAAGGCCGCCGAAAGCACCCAGACGGCCTCATTGGGCCACGGTCAGGCTGAGAAGCCACAAAAAAACACTCCGGCACAGAAGCTTTCCGCCACAGGAAGCACAGCTCCCGCAGCCGAAAGCGCGCCCGCAAAGCAAGCCGCTCCGGTTTCCTCGAAGACCGAAACCGCCAAGGACAGCAAGGCGGTTGCCCGCGCCGAGACGCAAGCTGCGGCCCCTGAGCCGCAGAAGGCCTCTGCGGCCGAAAGCGCCAACCCCGAATTCCGCTGGCCTGCCCGCGGGCGTATCATCCAAGCCTTCAAGCAAGGCAGCAACGACGGCATCAATATCGCTCTGCCCGAAGGCACCTCCATCAAGGCGGCCGAGAGCGGTGTCGTCGCCTATGCAGGAAATGAGCTCAAGGGCTATGGGAATCTGATCCTGATCCGCCATCCCAATGGCTTTGTCTCTGCCTATGCCAACACTGGCGAAATCGAGGTAAAGCGCGGCGACACGGTCAAGCGCGGGCAGACAATCGCGAAGTCGGGGCAAAGCGGCAATGTGTCGACACCCCAGCTTCACTTCGAGTTGCGGAAAGGAACGATGCCCGTCGATCCGACGCAATATCTCGCTGGCGTCTAGATCTCGCTGGCGTCTAGCAAAAACCGCTAAAAAGCCGCACCAATCCCCGGCCCGCTCATCTGGACGGGCCGTTTATGTTTGCGCGGCCAGGTCCTGTCAAAGGTGCACTGCGTAAGCAAGAAAATAGACGGTTTCGGCGATTTGCTGCGCGGCGCCCGCAACATCGCCCGTCTGCCCTCCGATGTGGATTTTGGCGATGAAGGTGACAGCTAAGGCCGCGGCGGCAGGCAGAGCAGCGGCCAGCAAAAGCCTGAGCGGCACCGCCCCGGCAAGGGCTGGGATAAGCCCGAAGATAACTGCCAGGAAAACCGCAATAAAAAGCGCCCGCAACTCTGGCTTTCCAGCCGCAAACCCAGCCCCGCTATTCCGCGCGGGCGGCAGGCAAGCCAAGGGCAAAAGCGCTGCCGTCCGCGAGATCGCCGCCCCGCCCGTCAGAACGGCTGCTGCGAGAGCCGGGCTTTTTGCTGTAATGAGCGCAAGGCTTGCCGTTCGCAGATAAAGGCTGAAAATAAGGGCAATGGCGCCAAAGGCGCCAATCCGGCTATCTTGCATGATTTCAAGCTTGCGCTGGCGGCAGGCGGCGCCAAAAAACCCATCGGCGCAATCCGCAAGCCCATCCTCGTGCATCCCGCCAGAGAGATAAACCAGGATGAGTACCGCTATGGGCGCCGCAAGCGGCGGGGGAAAGCCAAGCGCCAATGCTCCTGCCATAGCGGCGGCGGCAAAAGCCCCAATCACACCTCCTGCGGCAGGAAGCATGCGGACCGCACGCGGAAAACCGGCGAGCGCATCCGGCCCGCCCGCCGGTTCGGACAAAGGCCAAGGCAGCACGGAGAAAAACCCAAGGCAAAGGCGAAGATCTTTCAGGAGCGGTGTGCCGGAACGCATCGCCCCTCATCCTGGATCAAAAGATTTTTGTCGAGACGCCGTGCTGGCCGTCAGCTCATTTTAGTGAGAGTTAGTGAGAGTTAGTGAGAGATGGAAAGCGGCGGCTCCGGCTCGCAGACCCAGCCGCGGGTCAGCCGGCCCTCCTCGCTTTTCATGCCGCTATAGCAGTAAACGCGGGGCGGCGCGGAGGCCGCAGCCGGAGCGCCACTCACAGCCGGAGAGGCCTTAGGTCCTAGGGAAGCGGCGGATAGATGGCCAACTATGGCTAACCCGATCGCAGCAGATGCAAGAACGGCCCCGGCCGCAATGAAAGAGGTTTGGCTTTTCATGGTGCTATCTCCATTCCGGTTGATAACGTTGACTTTTCCTCCCTCCTTCGCCACGTCCCTGTGAGATAGGCCCGGATATGTTGCATTGCAATATCGCAATCGCAAAACAGTTTGTGATGCAACGCCGCATGCAGCAAAGCGCAGCAAACATTTGCGCTATTGCGCCGCGCAAGGACTGAATGGCTACCCCCCTTGACAAGATCCGCTCCCTCTTCCCCCTGAGAATCATGGCATCGGAAGAGGCCTCGCGGCATGTTCGAGACAGGCAGGCCCTGCTGACGAAGCCCCCGAAATCGCTTGGGCGGCTTGAGGACATCGTTGCCTTTCTGGCAGCGTGGCAGGCAAAGCCCGAGCCTTCGCTTACTCATCCCGCGGTAATTATTTTCGCTGGCAATCATGGGGTAGCGAGCCAGGGCGTCTCGGCCTATCCGGCCTCGGCGACGAGGGCCATGGTGGACAATTTCCATGCGGGAGGCGCCGCGATTAACCAGCTCTGCAAGATCACCGGGCTGGATTTGAAAGTTTATGACATTGCGCTCGATTCCCCTTCCAAGGACATCACGGAGGAGCCGGCACTCGAACAGGATGAGGCCGCGGAGGCTTTCCGCTTCGGTCTGCAGGCCGCTGGCGGCGGCTATGATCTTATCTGTCTCGGCGACATGGGAATTGGCAATACAACATCCGCGGCGGCCATTTATTGCGCGCTTTACGGAGGCGAGGCAAAGAATTGGGCCGGGCGCGGCACCGGCCTCGGAGTGGAAGGCTTAAAGCGCAAAATTGCTGCGATCGAGGCCGCGATTGCGCGGCATGAGGCGCATATTGGGGACCCGCTAGAGATATTGCGCCGGCTCGGCGGAAGGGAAATCGCTGCGATTGCGGGCGCAATAACGGGCGCGCGCTGGCATCGGGCTCCGGTGATCCTTGACGGCTATGTGGTCTGCGCTGCGGCGGCGGTCCTCCACGCCATGGATCACGGAGCGCTCGATCATTGCCTCGCGGGGCATGTCTCACGGGAAGGCGCGCATGGCGAAGTCCTGCGCCGCCTGGGTAAGAGCCCGCTGCTCGATCTTGGACTATGCCTTGGCGAGGGTTCCGGCGCGGCCTTGGCTTTCGGAGTCGTCAAGGCAGCACTTGCTTGTCACTACGGAATGGCCACATTCGCAGAGGCAGGGGTCCCGGACCGCGAGAATGGGCAAGGCTAAGTCCGCTTTGCGGGCGGCTCGCCCTGATGGATCCCAACGGCCAGGGATATGCTTGCATACTGCATTGCAGCACGATAACGAAGGATGTCCCCACATTGCACGGCAATATCCTGGTGCCAGAGACCCATGAACAGCGCTTTGCCGCCGCTTTTGCCGATGCAGTCCGCCGTGCCGGCGATATAGCGCTGACATACTACCGCCGCGGCGCGCGGACGAGAGCGGCCATATCGCATAAGGCCGGCGGATCTCCTGTGACGGAGGCCGATTACTCAGTCGACACGTTTTTGAAGAAGGCTCTAGCGCCGCTTATGCCCGGAGCGGGCTGGCTTTCTGAAGAAACCGAGGACGACCCCGCGCGGCTTTCCCGGGAAAGCGTTTTTGTTGTCGACCCGATCGACGGGACCCGGGCTTTTATGAACGGCCACGATTCTTGGGCCGTCGCAGCCGCCCTTGTTGTGCGCGGCCGGCCGCGGATTGGGGTCATTCACGCCCCGGCGCTTGAGAAAACTTATGTTGCCGTGCAAGGCAGCGGCGCCTTTCTCAACAATAACGCGATCCGGGTCTCGCCGCTTGCCGCAATGCATGCGGGGGCGAAGGTCGCAGCTCCCGCGATCTTCGCCGAAAGGCTGCGCCAGACGGGGATGGCTTTCGCTCTGCAGCCAAGGATTCCGTCGCTCGCACTGCGCATCGCCAGGGTCGCATCAGGGGAGCTCGACGCGGGATTTGCCTCGAAAAACGCCAATGACTGGGACATCGCGGCCGCCGATCTCATCCTTGAAGAGGCAGGGGGGCGGCTCTCAACCTTCGACGGGCGCGAGATCCTCTATAACCGGAAGGATACCCGCCATGGCGCTTTGATCGCGGCGCCGCTGCAGATTCATGAGAGGCTGAACGCGGCCGCCCGCCTCGCAGGCCAGTCATAAGGGAGCCTCTCAAAACTCCGTAGCATTAAAGCTTTGCTTGCTTGCCGAGAATGGCCTCGATGGGCGCTGGGCCCCTCTCCCCGAAGTGAGCCTGGTAAACGCCAAGGTTCTCAATCACGCGCTGCACATAATTGCGCGTTTCGGTGAAAGGAATCCGCTCGACCCAATCGACCGGATCGACGCCCGGTTTGCGCGGATCGCCATAGGCGTCAATCCACTCCTTCACCTTCTTGCCTCCAGCGTTATAGGCGGCAAAGGCGAGGATGTATGAGCCCTTATGCTCGGCCAGAAGCTCGCCCAAATGGCGCGCCCCAAGCTTCGCGTTGAAGGCCGCATCGCTAATGAGCCGCTTGGGATCAAATGCAATTCCAGCCCGCTCCGCCGTCCGCTTCGCGGTCGAGATGATCATTTGCATGAGGCCTTTCGCCCCTGCTGATGAGACAGCGCCTGCGTTGAAGGCGCTTTCCTGGCGCGCGACCGAATAGACAACCGAAGCTGCAGCGGAATTCTCAAGCGGTTCGAAATCGGGAACGCCATAATTCGGAAAAGCGAGGGTATCAACGGGCATTCCGCGCTGGCTGAGAATCTTTCCGACACTCAGAGAGAGATGGGCGTCGCGCTGCCTTGCCACGACGCTCGCAAGCGCCGCCACTTGGGTTTCGTCTGCGAGATGGCGGGCAGCCTCCATCACTAGCGGCGCAGCCAGCTCTTTTTCCCCTGCAGCGTAAAGCAGCTCGATCACCTTGATCGCATCGTTGCGCTCGGCTCCCATAGCCTCCCGTTCGATGACTCGGACCGGCAAGGTTGAAAGGCCGAGCTTTCCGCGGGCTAGCTGGCCGTAATAGGCCGTCTGATGCCGCGCGGCTTGCTGATAATAGGCGCGTGCCTTTTCCATTGAGCCAGGCTCTGCCGACGCCTCGGCGGCCCGTCCTTGCCAATAAGCTGCACGGGCCTGAGACATCGGCGTTGAA
>DASRYK010000135.1:0-2375 GCA_035687205.1 Methylocella sp.
CGCCAGCGGGTCAAAGAGAGCCCATAGGTCTTGATTTGCTTTGCACGGCTGAAACGGCTTGCAATTTTCTCAACGCGCTCTGGGAAATCTGTCTCGGCTATGCTGCAGACGTAAGCGAATAAATCCATGGCCTTGCGCAGCCCCAAAGCCTCAATGTGCTGGCCGTAATAAGGCGGCGCATGGTTGGTGCGCGCGACATGACGCTGGTCGAACCCGGAAACAAGAAGCCCGGCCTCGTGATTGACAGAGAGGCTAAACGGCCCGCGCATGCGGCGAAGCCCCCGCGAGCGCAAGAAACTGGCGGCGTGATCGATGAGGGCGGCAAACACCTCGCGGTCATCGATGGCGTCAATGAGGCCGAAATGCCCGCAACTGTCGTGATATTTCTCAAGATGCGCCCTGTTGACGACCGCAGTGATGCGGCCAGCGGGCTCGCCGTCCCGGAAGGCGACGAAGGGCTGAACGTCGTTCTCGATCATGAGGGGAGAGCGCTTGCGGTCGAGCACCCGCACCAGCTCGTAGCGGAGCGGCTCAATCCAATTGGCGTTTCCGCTTTGCGCGTGTTTTCCCGCTGCCATGAAGGCAGCGATGTCCGCCGCACATTGGACCTTTCGCACGACCAGCGCGGTCATGCCAGTTCATCCTGCGCGAAACCCGGGATGTTTCGCAAAGCGGGATTTGAATCGACATCTTCCATGGATTTGCTGATTGCCTCGACGGTTTCTTCGATCTGCTCGGGCCGGTGCTCAGAAGTTACAAAGAAACGCAAACGCGCGGCGCGCTCGGGAACCGCAGGATAGATAATGGGCTGGACATTGATGCCGCGCTCGAAGAGTCTCTGGCTTAAAGCTACTGCGCGGAGCGAATTCCCGGTCATGACCGGAATGATTGCGACGCCAAGGCTCGTTCCCGTATCCCAGCCCCGGGCCCTTGCTGAATCAAAAAACATCCGGCTGACCGCCTGAAGCCTGCGAACCCGCTCAGGCTCTTGATGCAAGGCTGAAAGGGCAGCGGCAGCCGCAGCAGACAGAGGGGGCGAGAGGCCTACCGAATAGACGAATCCCCCGGAGAGACACTTTAGATACTCGACGAGCGCTGTTGGCCCGGCGATGAAACCGCCGCATGCCGCGAGCGTCTTCGAAAGAGTCCCCATCCAAATATCCACGCCTCGCGGATCTGTGCCGTAATAATCGAAGAGACCATAGCCCCTCGGCCCGAGCACGCCAAGGCCATGCGCGTCATCGACCATAAGCCAGGCGTTATGCCGGCGCTTGATTTCGATGAGCCTCGGCAGGTCGGGAATATCGCCATCCATGCTGTAGAGGCCTTCCACAACAATCAGCGCGCGCTCGAACCGGTGCCGGATCGAGGCAAGGAGGATATCAAGCGCATCTAGATCATTGTGCGGGAAGGACCGCCGCTCGGCCCGGGACAATATTGCGCCGGCTAGGATGCTGTTGTGCGCAAGGCTTTCGTGGATGATAAGATCCTTGGGGCCCAAAATTGCGCCGATCGTCGAGACATTGGTCGCGTGTCCGCTCACAAAGGCAATGCAATCTTCTTGGCCATAATGTTGAGCAAGCGCTTGCTCCAGGGCCCGGTGGCTTGGCCTCTCCCCAGCGACCAGCCGGCTTGCGGAAGCCGAGGTGCCAAAAATATCAATGGCGCTGCGCGCGGCGCTGCGGACAGAGGGGTGATGGTTCAAGCCGAGATAGTCGTATGAGGAGTAATTGCTAAACAGGCGCCCGCCGATGACCGTTGTCGCGCCCGCTGCCGTTTCATGAAGCTTGAAATATGGATTTTCGAGCCCGACAAGAGAAGCCATCGAGCGTTGGATCTTGAGCTCGCGGTATCCGGGAAGGTTTTCAAATGCCATTATGTCAGGCTGCGGGCCCGTGGCTGGCACCGGCGGCGGTTGCCGATTGGCTGCTGGGGGCTCGGCATCAAAGCGGTTCTGCACCATCTTGCCAAGCAGCTTCCTGCTTTCATCGTCCAAGCCGAGCCGGTTGCGCGCCTTCATCTCAAAGTTCCTAATGATAGATTTGATTCCGTCAAATCAGTTTCGCCTCTTTTTCGAAGGCTGTGCCGATTGTGCAGCTCTGCGATCGCTTTCGAGGCCATTTTCCTCCTTTCATGACCTTTAAGAGACAAAATTATGTCGCGGTCTATAAAATCTTGCAGCGCTTAATTATTCAACCGGTTGATGATGGCGAGGGTTGTGAGGCCGGTCATGGCGGGCTGGGTGACGAGGCCGACGATTTCCATCATTTTGCGGAAATTGGCGATTGGCGCATCGGAGATGTAGAGCAGGTCGCGGCTTTGCATTTGGAAGCGCTGCGCGACGAACATGGCCGTGGCGCTGTGCATGTCGAAAT
>DASRYK010000136.1:0-5006 GCA_035687205.1 Methylocella sp.
GCGCTTCGGCTGGCGAGAGGCCGAGTTCTGGATCCGCTGCGAGCGATGCGAGGATAGCGGGGATGGGGGCTTGGGAAAGTTCCGCTGCTGCATCCATCTTCTGCCTCCCAAGAGACGCGGCACAGGCAACGGCCTCCCTGCGATGGAAGCGCCGCGCGCTGCGGGCGCCATGGCCTGATAACTTGGCAGAGGGATGCCAAGAATCAATATCGCGATCGCGCCCGCGGGAAGGCCATGCGCCATTCCACAAGAATTCCGCGCCACCGCACAGGATCAATGCGCCTCGATGTAAGCGGGGTTGTGCGATTTCCGGGCGGAAGCGGACCGTGTGTTTTCCGCGCTCAGCGATAACGGCGAGGTCCGGATGCCTTTAGGCAAGACATTTTTTTCTCCATGCTTTGGCATGGCGGCCGACAAATTCGGCGTGCTCTGGATGGTGATTGTCCCGGCATAGCGCTGCCATCCGGTGCATGCTGCCCATAGGTATAACGCCCTGCCAGCCGCTCCAAGGAGAATTCCTCATGCTCACATCTGCCATCGTCATTGCCGTGCTCCTCGGAGCGCTCATGCTTTATGCTTCAACCAAGCCTGATGTTTGCCAGATCGCCCGTTCGATTCATATCTCCGCGCCGCCCAGGCAGATTTTTCCTTTGATTGACAATCTTCGCGCCATGAATGAATGGAACCCTTTTGTGAAAGCCGACCCGGACATCAAGCTCTCTTATAGCGGGCCGGCAAGCGGCACGGGCTCTGCCATTGACTTCGAAGGTAATGGCAAGGCTGGCTCGGGACGTGTGGAAATCATTGAGTCTGTTCCACCCTCGAAAGTGGTGATGGCGCTGCGTATGATCCGCCCGATGAAATGCGAAAACCGTGTCGAGTTCACGATCGAGCCGCGTTCCGGGGGCTCCGGTGTCACTTGGTCAATGCGCGGGCAGCAGCCTTTCCTGGGCAAAATGATGAGCCTCTTCATCAATACGGAAAAAATGGTTGGCGGCGCATTCGAGTCCGGTCTCGCCGAGCTGAAGGCCAAAGCCGAACGCTGAACGCTGAACGCTGAACGCGAAAGGGAGCGCACCGATGGCCGCGATGCAAAATTCCGGGCCTATCTGTGGTTCGATCATGAGGCGGAAGAAGCAGCCAATTTCCATATCTCGCTGATCGCAGGCTCACGCATTCTCGACATTGCGCGCTACGCTGAAGCGGGGCCAGGCAAGCCGGGCATGCTTATGATGGCGCGTTTCGAGCTTGGCGGCGCTCAATTTCCCGCCCGCAATGGCAAGCCAATGATCAACTTCACTGTGGCGGTTTCGCCGTCCGTCGGTTGCGAAGGCCAGAAAAAGCCGGCCGTCTGTAAGAAAAGCTTGGCGCAGGGCCGGGAGGGATAGCGCTTTTCTTCGCGGCTTGCCTCGTGGCTTCCAGCGCGGGCTGCGGGAGCGCGGAGCAAAGCGCTCCCCCGGGGCCGGTTGCGGAGGCGGGGCATGCCGGTGCAGGCGGCGCAAAGCTATACCTCGAGGTGCGAGGCGATCATGCAGATGCGCCGCTTCTGGTTTGGCTTCACGGAGGGCCAGGCGGCGCGGAACGTCCGTTGTTCCGTTATTTCAATGGTGTCTTGGAGCGCTATTTTCTGGTTGCCTATTATGATCAGCGCGGCGCCGGCCGGTCCTTCGATCCAGACGCGCCGCCTGGTCTGCTCACCATTGCGCAGCATGTTGAAGACCTCGGCTTTGTCGTTGGCGAGTTACAGAGGCGTTATGGCCGCAGCCGTGTTCTGCTCGTAGGCCATTCCTGGGGAGCGTTGCTTGGAATGCTCTATGCCAAGGCCCGGCCGGAGACCGTCTCAGGGCTGATCTGCGTGGCGCCTGCGGTCTCATTCGGCGAGCAGCAGCGGGGGAGCATTCTTTTGATTTGGCGGAGGCAAGAAGGCGCGGCGATGAGAGGGCATTGCGCGAGCTTCAAGCGATTGGCCCTCCGCCTTATGAAACGCCAGGCCCCATGCTGCAGCTCGAAGATATCACCGCGCGTTATCGCGGCGTCGAATATCAGGCGCGCAGCCATGCAGCGATCGTGGCGGCGGGTATTCTCAGGGGGCTTGTCACGCCCTGGGAGATTTTCCGCATCATAGAGGGCAGCCGCAGCTCTCTGGAAGCTATGCACCAAGAGCTGATGGCCTTCGTCTTGCGCCGCGAGATCTTGAGCCTCGATGTTCCCGTTGCCTTCTTTCTCGGCCGCCACGACCGTCATGCCGATGCCAATTTGGCGGCGGAATATTTCGAGACACTCCGCGCTCCGCGGAAAGAAATCGTCTGGTTCGAAGAGTCAGCGCACAACATACCCTTCGACGAGCCGGAGCTTTTTAATGCACGTATTGCTGAAGTGTCCCGGCAGCTAGGAATTTTTGAAGACAAGCCGCGGCAGATTCTGGACAGCCGGTGAAAGAATTCAGCGCCGTGTTGGTTAGAAGCCTGCGCAGATTCTTGGAGCGAGGCGTTTCGATGATGCGGCAAATTGAATTTTCGCGGGAGCACTGGAGCTGATTTCCTGAAGCGCTCTAGCGGCGGGAGAGGCAGGCCCGGGCCAATTGGCAATCTCTAGGCGGAAATAAATTGAATAAGCTTCGCAGAAGCCGCCGCGATGCCGGATAACGGCTCTCTGCAGCTTAGCATGTTTTGAGTTGTGCGGGCCGGTGGTAGCGGAGGAGGGACTCGAACCCCCGACACAAGGATTATGATTCCTCTGCTCTAGCCGGCTGAGCTACTCCGCCAAAGGCCCGTCCAACGGCAGCCCCAGCATGACGGCGATATGGCAGCGGGGTTGAAGAGTGTCAAGCCAATCCCGGAGGAAAGCCATCCGCGCTTCTTTCGCCCTGCGCCGGACTTGACGATTAGCCGGTGGAAGGAACAGGGGCTTCGCGCTAGTCAGCCGCCTCTGAGCTTGTTGGCGGCCCGCCATCCGCCTCTCCCGGAGGCGTCGCAACTGCCTTGCATGGCCAAGCCGCTTGATGCTGCCAAGCTCGTAGCCGCGCGCCGTTCAAGCATAACGCAGCGTCGTGAACATGCCTGCTTCCATATGGTAGAGGAGGTGGCAGTGAAGCGCCCACCAGCCCGGATTATTTGCATCGAACGCGACCGTCACCCGCGTCCATGGCGGGACGAGAATGGTATCGCGCATCGCGCCCTGAAAGCGGTGCTCGCCGGCGGCAACGACCTGGAACACATGCCCATGGAGATGCATCGGATGCGGCATGGCAGTCTGATTGACGAAGACGAGCTCGACCCGCTCGCCTTCGGCAATCGGCAAGGGCGGGACCGCGGGCGTCCAAGCCACGCCGTTGACCGACCATTGGTAGCCGTCCATCTCGCCCGTCAGATTGAGCACATGCCTGCGGTCTGCCGGGCGGGGCTTAAGCGGCTCCAAGGCGCGCAGCTCGCTTTCGAGGCCGAGGGTCAAAGGCGGTGCAGGCGCCTCCGCGAGTTCCGGAACGCGCGTGACATTTGCTCCAGCCGTGGCGAGAATGATGCCGGTCTGCCTGCGCTCGCCTTCCAGAATGGCGAGGACCGGATAGGCTCCGGGGCCTGGCGGGAGCTGGAGCCGGATGTCGAGCCGCTGCGCAGCCGCAAGCGGAAACCGGCGTCCCCTGACCGGCGCAACGGCATGGCCATCAGCCGCAATCACGTCGCCTTCCAAGAGCCCCAAATCGACATAAAAGCCCGACATGGAGGCGCCATTAATGATTCGCAGCAGGACTTGACTCCCCGGCTCGGCCTTTACGATTTCCGGGTCGGCAAGAGTCCGGTCATTGGCAAGAAAGGCATCGTAAGGGACATCGTTGAGATCGGGCATTGCGCTCTCGCTGGCCATGGCTCTGCCAGCCATTCCGCCCTTCTCCTCGCCGCCCATCTGCGAGGCGTCCTGCGCCGCCATGCCCATATGGCCCATGCCCATGTGATCCATGGGGCCCATTTGCATCCCTGCGAGGCTGCCTCTCCGGAGCCGCGCATAAATTTCCTCCGGGGGCGTAAAGCTGAAATCATTCAGCATCAGGATGGCTTCTTGCATGCCTGCCCCGGTCCGGTCTCGGATGATGAGGGGAGCCGACATCAGAAGCTGCTCTTGCAGCCCGTAATGCGCATGCATCCAGAATGTTCCGCCGAACGGCAAAGGAAAGTCATACGCGGCAGACCCCCCTGGGGGAATGGGCGGCGACGATATGCCGGCGACGCCATCCTGGCGCCAGGGCGGCGTCAGCCCATGCCAATGGATGAGACTTGGCGCGCCCGAAAGGTTCTCGGTCCTGACTTGAAACGGCGTCCCGGCTGCTATCTCGATCCCGGCTGCGCCGTTTGGCTGCCGGATTCCAAAAACGGAGGCGGCCTTGCCATTGACCTCGATGACGCGCCGCTCAAGCCGCAGGACTGCCGGCGCACCAGGGGGCTCTTGCGCCCGCGCCCCAGCTGCGGTTCCGGCAGCCAAAGCCGAAAAAAGAAATTCCCGGCGGGAGAGCATGCGATGCCTTAAGCGCGGTTGATGCTTGCCGACTATTGCCGCCACGCTCAGGAATCGCAAGGAAATGTTTGATTATGAAGGCCGCGGCAGTTGCGCGGCGGTCACCGCTTCGCCATGGAAACCGCCGCGCTCCTGCCCCGCTCTATGCTTGGCCGGAGAAACGCCCGCTGCCGGTCCCTGGGGTCCCCTCCGGCAACGGGAGAAATTGCTACGTTCTCGAAAAGCGGGGACAGTATGCGCGCATATAAACCCTTTCGCGCCCCCTTTTCAGGGGATGCGGCAGCCCTGGTGTTTTGACTGTCTTGACGGCTTTCCCGGCTCTGACCGGGCCCGCAGCAGGCTTCCTGGATAAAATTGAAAGCCGCAGCCCAACCGGCGCCACGAATCTGGTTAAGATGGCCTGCGGGACGGCACTTCCCGCTCCGGGAGGCGAGGGGCAGGGGGCAGTCCTTGGCCGGGCGGTCTGCGGGGCGGAGCGTCAGAACGGCTTTGATCCTTTC
>DASRYK010000137.1:0-66279 GCA_035687205.1 Methylocella sp.
GCCGGCAGCCGCCGCAAGAATCTCGGCAAAGCTCGAAGCGCTCGAATCAAAATCAGGCATCCAGCTCGTCGTGGCGTCCGTCAAGTCTCTTGAGGGCGATGATATTGCGCCCTACGCCAATGCGCTGTTCCGGGCCTGGGGCCTTGGCGAAAGGGAAAAGAACAACGGCGTGCTGCTGCTTGTCGCGCCAAATGAGCGCAGGGCGCGGATCGAGGTCGGATATGGGCTCGAAGGAACGCTCACTGACGCGCTCTCGAAGATCATCATCACCAATGCCATGGTGCCGCGGTTTAAGGAAGGCGATTTCGCTGGCGGAATCGAGCGCGGCGTCGACGATATCATCGCTGTGCTGACTACGGATTCCTCGGAGTGGGAGAAGCGTCCCGAACTGCGCATCGTGCGGCAGGAAACAGCATTCGACGAGCTTGCGCCCTGGATCGCCATCGGGCTTTTGATCCTTGTCTTTTTTCTAATGACGCCGCCGCGCGAGCGCGGCAATTTCCTGTCGTTTATCCTCGGCATGATGATGAGCCAGGGGAGGGAGCGGGGCTATCGTGGCGGCCCGGGCGGCTGGAGCCACGGGCCTGGCGGCGGCTTTTCGGGCGGCGGCGGATCGTCGGGAGGGGGCGGAGCCTCAGGAGAGTGGTGATGGCAGAGCTTTCATCCGAAGACCAGCAGCGGATCAGCGCCGCGATACGCGCGGCAGAACGGCAGACCTCGGGCGAGATCGTCTGCGTGCTGGCGCGCGCCTCGTCTGACTATTTGTCCTATGCCACAGCGTGGCCGGCTATCATCGCGCTCTTGTCGCCATGGTTCCTGCTCGCTATCACAAGCCTGTCCGTGCACTTTATTCTTACCGCGCAAATCGTCATTTTCGTCACGCTCTATCTGATCTTGTCGCAAACAGCTCTGCTGCGCTTCCTGTTGCCGCGGGGGGTTCTCCGCGCGCAGGCTCATCGCGCCGCAATGGAGCAGTTCATGATCCGCGGCATGGCGCGCAAGAAAAACCGCGCGGGCATATTGATCTTCGTATCGCTTGCCGAGCACTATGCGCGCATTGTGGCAGACGAAGGAATCGCATCGAAGGTCCTTCCCTCCGTCTGGCAGGAAGCCGTCGATGCGCTGCTCGAACGCGCCAAGGCTGGCGAGATCGCAGAGGGCTTTATCCTGGCGGTCGAAATCTGCGGCCGCCAGCTGGCCGAGCATTTTCCGCCCGGCGGCGGCGGCGAACTTCCCGACCGGATCTATGTGATTTGAGCGCTTAAGGATCCTCTGGGCAGGCAACCGCCGGCAGCGACTGCGGCGGGGCGGTGGGATTAATCAAAAGGAACTGCGCACTGATGCAGGAGTCTTTTTTTGCCGTGAAGGTGCAGGTTTGGCCCTGCCCCTTGCAGGCTCCTGCTCCCCAGCGGGCAAATCTTGAATCCTTACCCGGGGCCGCTATCGCCGTCACGGTTGCGCCGAGGGGGAAGGCCGTATCCAAATGCGGGCAGACGTAGCAATTCTTGAACTCGCAGGGTAACCGGCCCTGGCAATAGCCAAGGTCGCCCACAATGATTCGCAGGCTCCCGGCGGCGACGCGCCGGTGATCGCCGCCGCTATAGATCCCGCCGCGGAAATCGGCGCAGCCATTCTGGTTGAACCTGATGCAGCGGGTGCATGCCGGCAAAGCGGGAGCCGCGGGGCGGGAAATCTTTGCACGCGCCTGTGTGCAAATGCGGCTGCATGGCGGCGGGGCCGGAACTGGAAAATTGGGCGAGGCCGGAAAGCGCGTCCAGCGGTCAAGCGGCAGCGACTCCCCGTAAAAAGGGTAGCTCGTGCGCTGCGGAGAGAGATGGAGCCTATAGAGCCAAAAGTTCTCCGCGCGCGAGCCGAGCTTCTCGTCATATTGATACGCCGCCTTATTGCCGTCTGCGGGGCCAGTGCATTCCTTTCCGGTGAAGTACCGGGCGGCGTGCTCCAGCTCATGCAGGAGCGCGGCGCAAGGGTTCTTGGGCGCCTTGTCAGGGTAATAGCCCGACAAATTCGAGTCCCACCCTAAATAAAGAATATGCCCGGTCGAATCGCCGCCGGGATTAGGGTTAGCGGTATCCGCTCCGCCCTTCTGGTAATAGACAACGACTTCGGCGCCATCGAGCTGCTTCAGAATATTGGCAGAAAGCCCGCCAGCCGCCTTGAACTGGCTGACGCAGCTTTGCAGCTTGGCCTCGAAATTTTTTGGGTCCTGAAAGCCGCGCAGAAACACAAAAGTGGGCTCCGCATGAGCGGGTGCCGCAGCGGGCATGGCAATCAGAGTGCAAATTGACAGGAACATAAGAAAAAGGCGTCCGCACGGCATTCGGGCCTCCAAGCGCTTAAGCGGCAGACACGTCCAAGAACGCTGTCCAACAAACGCAAATGGCGCGCATGGGACGCAGCCTCGCCGCCGGGCGGCAGCATCGCTTGAAACAAAGCTAGCCCGGCCTCTTTCACGGCTCAATTCCCCATCCGGGCTAAACGCGGGAGATTGCAAAGGCCAGAGAAAGAGATCCCGGAGGCTTTCCTTCCGTCCTTCTTATCTATGGGTCCTGCGCGAAGCATTCTTTCTGGGCCTTCCAAACAATTCACAGCGCGATTTTCCCGTTTCCAGAGGGCAGTGACTCGGCAATTCCATTGACGCCCATATTATCCCATGTTATCCCAAATCATCCCGGAACGTACCGCAGTACCGGGCAATCCGGGGCGCAAGGCGCTCCTCTCCCGGCACGCCACGGGAGCCCTTTCGGGGTTGGGGGGTGGACGGTTTTGACGGATTTGTCTCGCACTACACGGGCAGGCTCGATGCCAAGGGCCGGGTCTCCATCCCAGCGGCATTCCGCAGCGTGCTCGCGCGGGACGGCTTTGAGGGGCTTTATCTTCACCCCTCGCTCGATGTGGAAGCTCTCGATTGCGGCGGCCATGCGCTGCTGCGGGAAATTCATGGGCTTCTGGCCAAGCTCTCTCCCTATTCTGAGGAGCGCGACCTGTTTTCTACCGCGCTCATTGGCACGAGCGAGATTTTGAAAATCGATTCGGAGGGGCGGGTGATCCTTAGCGAATCCTCCAAGGCTTATGCAGGCATTACGGCGGAGGTCACTTTCGTCGGCCATGGATTCAAGTTTCAGATCTGGGAACCGGGCCGTTTCCGCGTGCATCTGGCAGAGGCCAGAAGCCGGCTGCACGACTTCCGGAGACAGCTCAGTGCCAGACACGCGGCGCCGGAGCCTCCGCCGCCGCGGACACATGGAGCACGGGAATGACACCGGGCAGCGGCGATGAATCTCTTATCGCCGCAGGCGGACCGGCCCGGCACGTTCCCGTGCTTCGTGACGAGGTGATGGCAGTGCTCGGCCTGCGCGAAGGCGGGCTTTATCTCGATGCCACATTCGGCGCTGGAGGCTACGCGAGAGCCTTGCTTGCAAAGCCTGGCACGAGGGTTCTTGCCCTTGACCGCGATCCCCATGCCATAAGAGAAGGCGCGGCCCTGGTCGCCGAATCCGAAGGGAGGCTCTGCCTCATCAAGGAGCGGTTCGGCAGGCTTGCGGAAGCGGCGCGCGCGCAAGGACTTTCCGATTTCGATGGCGTTGTTCTCGACCTCGGCATATCCTCGATGCAGATTGAGGATCCCTCGCGCGGCTTTTCTTTCCAGCGCGATGGCCCGCTCGATATGCGCATGGACTGCGAAGGAGTAAGCGCCGCCGACATTGTGAACACCGCGGATGAAGCCGTGCTGGCTGGCATTTTCCGTTACTATGGCGAGGAGCGCGCATCCCGCCGGATCGCTCATGCGATCGTCATCAGCCGGGCGGCGGCGCCATTTACGACAACAGGGCAGCTTGCCGGGCTTATTGCCCGCGTCGCTCCGGGCAAGCCCGGCGAACTCCACCCTGCAACGCGGGCTTTCCAGGCGCTGCGCATCGCCGTGAACGGCGAGCTTTGCGAGATCGTGCGCGCGCTTGCGGCGGCCGAAGCGGTGCTGAGGCAAGGCGGCCGTCTCGCCGTCGTCTCGTTTCACTCGCTCGAGGACCGCATCGTCAAACGGTTCTTGGCCGCGCGCTCGGGGCGCGGACAGACCCGCTCACGCCGTCTGCCGCATGAAGCAGCCCTGCCTGAGCCGACTTTCCTCGTGCCGGGCAAACAGCCTGTGACCCCTTCCCGGAGGGAGGTTGCTGCAAACCCCCGCGCCCGCTCCGCGAAGCTCCGCTATGGCGAGCGCACCAAGGCCCCGCCCCGTGGCATCGATGAGAAGCTTATGGCACTTGCAAGACTTCCCTGCGCCCTTCAAAGAGGCCGCTGACATGGTGCGGATCCTGAATATCCTTGCCGTCGCATTGCTGCTTGGCTCGGCGATCTATGCCTACTCGATCAAATACAGCACCATCTTCCAGGCCGAGAAAATCATGAAGCTTCAGCATGAGATCCAGCGGGAGCAGGATCAGATCGGCATGCTGCGCGCCGAATGGTCGCATCTCACGCGGCCTGAGCGCATCCAGGCCCTTGCCAGCAAATTTCTCGATCTCCAGCCCTTGGCGCTGAGCCAGATCGTCAAGCCCGAGAACCTTCCCGCGAAGGCGCCTCGGGTTGATGCGATCGGCCGCAAGCTGGAGGAGCTTGGGCTTGGGGCGCCAACAAACACCCCCGGCGATGCGGCAAGCCTCGACGCCGCCCCCTCCGCAACCCCTTCCCGGTAATTGAAGCGACGGCCCCCATATGGAGCTCAACCGCAATAAGATGACAGACGAACTCGAGTCCGCCGCAGGAGCCGCTGGGGCTCGCTTGGATCGGCGCGAGCGCCGGGCCCCGCGAAGCCCATCCCTGCCCCGCCTCCTTGCAAGCCTGACGTCGCCGCAGCCGGGCAAGAGCCCCTTCCGCATCAAGCTTGCGGCCTGGGGCTTTCTCGCCATTTACGGCATCATCGCGGCAAAGCTCCTCGACTTTGGCCTGCGCCCAGAGCCGCCTGCCACGCTCAAACGCGCAGCCGCCGACGCCATAGCCGCCGCGCGCCCTGACATCCTTGACCGCAACGGTGACGTCCTCGCAACTGACGTCAAAGTTGTCTCCGTCTTCGCCGAGCCGCGCCGGATCGTCGACAAGGACGAGGCGGTTGAGCTCCTCACGGCGGTGCTGCCAGACGTTGACGCGAGGGAGCTGCGCGAGCGTCTTGGCTCCCGCAAAGGCTTCGTATGGGTGAAGCGCGCGATTACCCCGAAGCAACAGCAGGAAGTCTACAGGCTTGGCCTGCCCGGCGTTGGCTTCCTGCCGGAAAACAAAAGAGTCTATCCAAATGGGCCGATAGCGGCGCATGTCCTGGGCTTTGCCAATCTCGACGGCGTCGGCATTTCCGGCCTCGAAAAATACATCGATGGCCAGGGGCTTGCAGAGCTTCACGGCGCGGGTTTCCGTTTGACGCCTGCGGATTTGAAGCCCGTCTTGAGCTCGCTCGACCTCAAGGCCACCTATGCGCTGCGGGACGAGCTTGCCCAAGGGATCGCCAAATTCAAGGCGAAGGCAGGGGCCGCGGCGATCCTCGACGTCAATACAGGGGAAGTCGTGGCGATGGCATCCTTGCCGGACTACGACCCAAACAGCCCCGCCGACGCGCTGGACCCAAACCACATCAACCGGCTAAGCGTCGGTGTCTACGAGATGGGCTCGACCTTCAAGGCCATCTCGATCGCCATGGCGCTCGACCTTGGCAAGGTCACTCTGCGATCGCGCATCGACGCGCGGGACAGCCTGCGCTATGGCCGCTTCACCATCCACGATTACCATGCCACGCACCGGATCTTGAGCGTCCCCGAGGTCTTCACCTATTCATCGAACATCGGCGCGGCGCGCATGGCTTTGATGGCCGGGGTCGAAGCGCACAAGGCATTTTTGGCCAAAATGGGGCAGCTAAAGCGCCTCAGGACAGAGCTGCCCGAGTCCGCCGAGCCTCTCGTTCCTAGGAGCTGGGGCGAGCTCAACACAATGACCATCGCTTTCGGGCAAGGCCTCAATGTTGCTCCTTTGCAGGCCATGATGGCGGTCGCTGCGCTGGCGAATGGAGGAATGCTTATCACGCCGACTTTCCTGAAACGGAGCGAGGAAGAAGCGAGAAAAGTTGCCACCCGTGCGGTCAAGCCCGAGACGTCTGAGGCGATGCGTTATCTGATGCGGCTCAATGCCGAGATCGGCACCGCTAAGATCGCGGATATCAAGGGATATTTCGTTGGCGGCAAGACCGGAACGGCGGATAAGATCATCCACGGCCGCTATTCGAAGGACAGGGTGCTTACGACATTCATGGCTGTGATGCCTGCCGACAAGCCAAAATACCTCGTGACAACCTTGCTTGACGAGCCGCAGGGCTTGCCTGAGACGCATGGCTACCGCACGGCCGCCTGGAACGCCGGCCTGGTCGCGGGCAAGATTATCGAGCGGACAGGTCCGTTGCTTGGCCTTCCGCCGCGCATCGAATTTCCGCCTCAACCTTTCCCGCTTTTAGCGAAGCTCGGCTATGCTGAAGCCAATGTCCCAGCCCGCGGCGGAGGAGGGCACTGATGCGGCTTGCCGAGCTATTTCCCCTGGCTGAGATTCCCGAGGCGCTCGCGGGGCAGGAGATCAGAGGCATCAGCGCCGACAGCCGCGCGGTGACGCAGGGCACGGTTTTCTTTGCTGTGCCGGGGACCAAGGCCGATGGCTTATCCTTCGCCCTCGACGCCGTGCGTCGCGGAGCGGTTGCCATCGTTGCAGACCGCCCGCCAGGCCAAAAAATCGCTCCCGCCGCCTTCATCAGGATGGACGACGTGCGAGGAGCCCTGGCGCATGCGGCGGCGCGGCTTTATTCCCGCCAGCCCGGGACGATCGTTGCCGTAACAGGCACAAGCGGCAAGACCTCCGTGGCTGAGTTTGTGCGCCAGATCTTTGCCGCGCTTGGCCACCCCTCGGCCTCTCTCGGCACGCTTGGCGCTATCACTCCCTCAGGCTCCCTCGAAGGCGCGCTCACGACGCCAGACGCGATCAGCCTCCACAAGATCCTGGACGGGCTCGCAAGCGGCGGCGTGACCCATCTTGCTATGGAGGCATCCTCGCATGGCCTCGTTCAGCGCCGTCTTGATGCTGTGCGGCTGACCGCCGGGGCATTCACCAATCTCTCGCGCGACCACCTCGACTACCATGCCTCGCTCGAAGATTATCTTGCGGCCAAGCTACAGCTCTTCGAGCGCCTGCTTGCTCCAGGCCAGAGCGCTGTCATCGACGCGGACAGCAGCGCTGCGCCAAAAGTGATCGCAGCTTGCGAGGCCCGCGGCTTGAAGATCCTCTCGACTGGCTTCAGGGGCGAAGCCCTGAAGCTGCTGAAATCCGAACCAGAGGATTTCGCAACGCGAATCCGCTTTGCGCATGGCGAGAAGGTCTTTGAAGTGCTTCTGCCGCTCGCAGGCTTGTTTCAGGTCTCGAATGCTCTTGTGGCCGCAGGCCTTTGCATCGCCGCCGGAAGCCCGCCCGGCGAGGTTTTCGCAGCCCTTGCGCATCTCAAGGGCGCGCCAGGGCGCCTCGAGCTTGTCGGCCGGCGCCGCGGTGCTCCGGTATTCGTCGATTACGCCCATAAACCCGATGCCCTCGAAAAGGCGCTCAAAGCGCTGCGCCCTTTTGTGCGCGGCCACCTTATCGTGGTCTTTGGCTGCGGCGGCGACCGCGACAAGGGAAAGCGCCCGCTCATGGGCGAGGTGGCGGCGCGCCTTGCCGATGGCGTTATCGTGACGGACGACAATCCCCGCTCTGAGGACCCCGGAGAAATCCGCAGGGCGATCCTTCAGGGCGCAGCAGGGCGCGGAAATGCCGCTGAAATCCCCGACCGGGCCGCGGCGATCGCGCGGGCCATTGCCATGCTTACCCCAGGCGATGGATTGCTGATCGCGGGCAAAGGGCACGAGACCGGGCAAATCATTGGAGACAAAAAACTGCCGTTCTCAGATGCGCTCTGCGTGCAGACTGTCTTGAAAGAACTTCCGGCATGACCCATGAGGCTCCGGGCAGCAGCTTGTGGACCGGCCTTGGCCTCGTCGCCCCGCTGGAAGCACGGGTGAGCGGCGGCATCCCGCGCGGCGGCATCTCCGGAATTTCGATCGACAGCCGGACGCTTCAGAAAGGCGATCTATTTTTTGCCATCAAGGGGCCGCATTCCGACGGCCATGACTATGTTGCCGCAGCTTTTGAAAGAGGCGCGGCTGCCGCCGTCGTTGACGAAGCCCATGCCGGGCCACTGCAAGCGCTTGGGCCTCTTTATGTAGTAAACGAAGTTCTCCCGGCACTTGAACGCCTGGGCGCCGCCGCCCGGCAGCGTTCGGCTGCGCGGATCGCCGCCGTGACGGGCTCCGCCGGCAAGACGTCAACAAAGGAAGCCCTGCGGCTTGTTCTCTCCCAAGCTGGCGCCGCTCACGCTTCGGCGGCTTCCTACAACAATCATTGGGGCGTGCCGCTGACGCTTGCGCGGATGCCGAAGGAAACAATATTCGGGGTCTGCGAAATCGGCATGAATCATAAGGGCGAGATCACCCCCCTCAGCAGAATGGCGCGCCCTCATCTGGCGATCATTACGACGGTAGCGCCTGTCCATCTCGAATTTTTCGACAGTTTGGACGAGATTGCCGATGCGAAGGCTGAAATCTTCTCGGGCCTCGTTCCAGGAGGTGTTGCAATCATCAACCGCGACATCGCTCACTATGAACGGCTCCGCGATCATGCAAAGGCCTCCCCGGCAGGCTATATCGCGACCTTCGGTGAGCATGAAAGCGCCGATGCGCGGCTCATTTCCGTGACGCTTGGCCCCAGCCATTCCGGCGTCAAGGCGCTGGTGTGCGGGAAGGAAGTGATTTTCCGCCTTGGCGCTCCAGGCCGTCATATGGCCATGAACGCGCTCGCGGTGCTTCTTGCCGCAAAGGCTTTCGGCCTCGACCTTGACCTTGCCGCGCGCGCCCTTGCTTCTTTCACGGCTCAGCCCGGCCGCGGGGAGCGTCTGACCTTGCACGCGACGGACGGGCCTTACACCCTCATCGACGAGACCTACAATGCCAACCCGGCCTCAATGCGCGCGGCGCTTGCGCTTCTCGGCGCCCTCCCCCAGGAGGGCGAAGGCAGGCGCATCGCGGTCCTGGGCGATATGCTGGAGCTTGGCCCTCAAGCTGCGGCGATGCATTCCGCTCTCGCAAGCGATGTGCTCGAAAGCCGGACCGGCCTCGTTTTTGCGGCTGGGCTCTTGGCGAAAAACCTCTTCGACGCCCTCCCCAGTCATATGCAAGGCGCTTGGCGGGAAAGCGCAGATCAGCTTGCGCCATTGGTCGCGGCAGCGGTGCGCAGCGGCGACATCGTGCTCATCAAAGGCTCGAATGCCATAAAGATGAGCGCCATCGTCAACGCTCTCAAAGAGAGCAGCGCCGCCGCGTCTGCCTCTTAAGCTTTCAGGTTCCGCGACATGCTTAGCTGGCTTTCTGAATTCTCGAATGTCTACACGCCGCTCAACATTTTTCGTTATATCACCTTCCGGACGGGCGGCGCGACGGCAACAGCGCTGTTCTTCGTCTTTTTCTTTGGGCCAGGTATTATTGCGGCGCTGCGCCTCAAACAGGGAAAAGGCCAGCCCATCCGCGACGACGGCCCGCGCTCGCATCTCTTGACCAAGGCCGGAACCCCGACCATGGGCGGCCTCATGATCCTCTCTGGCGCCATTGTCTCAATCCTGCTGTGGGCGAATTTGCGCAACCACTTCGTATGGATAGTGCTTCTAGTGACTGCAGGATTCGGCGCAATCGGGCTCTACGACGACTTCTTGAAGGTGACGAAGCAGACGCACAAGGGATTTTCCGGGCGCCGCAGGCTTGCCCTCGAGGTTGCGATTGCCACGCTTGCCTGCGTGATCATGGTGAAGCTCGGAACAGCGCATACGACGGGCTTGGCCCTGCCCGCGGTCAACGGCTTTGCCGCCGACCTTGGCCTTTTCTTCCTTCCCTTCGGAGCCTTCGTGATTGTCGCTGCGGGCAATGCGGTCAATCTCACGGACGGGCTCGACGGGCTTGCCATCGTGCCCGTGATGATCGCTGCGGCAACTTTTGGAATCATCGCCTATCTTGCCGGCAATGCGATCTTCTCGAATTACCTCGGCATCAATTTTGTGCCTGGGGCGGGTGAGCTTGCGGTCGTCTGCGGAGCGCTTATCGGCGCTGGCCTAGGTTTCCTTTGGTTCAATGCCCCGCCCGCTCAGATCTTTATGGGAGACACGGGCTCCCTCGCGCTTGGCGGGGCGCTTGGGACGATCGCAGTTGCCGTCAAGCACGAAATCGTTCTTGCCATTGTCGGCGGCCTCTTCGTCCTCGAGACACTCTCCGTGATTGTCCAGGTTGTCTCATTCAAGCTCACTGGCAAGCGCGTTTTTAAAATGGCGCCCATCCATCACCATTTCGAGCAGCTCGGATGGTCGGAGCCGCAGGTCGTAGTGCGGTTCTGGATCATTGCCTTCGTGCTTGCGCTCGTCGGCCTCTCCACGCTGAAGCTGAGGTGAGGATGACGCCCGTCACCAGCTTTGAGGGCAAGCATGTAGCGGTCTTCGGGCTTGGGGGCTCGGGGCTCGTCACAGCACAGGCGTTGCTGGCGGGCGGGGCGCAGGTCATGGTCTGGGACGACAATGCTCAGGCGCGCGAAAAAGCGCGCGCCGCAGGGCTCAGGATCGAAAATCTCGCGCTCGTGAACTGGCAAGATTTTGCCTGCCTTGTGCTTTCCCCGGGCGTGCCGCTCACCCATCCCTTTCCGCATTGGACAGTGCAGATGGCGAAGCAGGCCGGGATCGAGATCATCGGCGACATCGAATTGTTCTGCCGCGAGCGGCAGAAGCTCGCCCCAGGCGCGCCTTTTATCGCGATCACTGGCACCAATGGAAAATCGACAACAACTGCGCTTGCAGCGCATCTCTTCAAATGCCTCGGATTTGCCGTAGAGATTGGCGGCAATATCGGGACGCCGGTCCTCGCCCTGGCGCCGCCTTCGCCTGAGCGTGTGCATGTCATTGAATGCTCCTCCTACCAGATTGACCTTGCGCCTTCGCTCAATCCCTCGGCCGGAATCCTCTTGAACATCACACCCGACCATCTCGACCGTCATGGGACGCTTGAGAACTATGCAGCGGTCAAGGCAAGGCTTGTGCAATTCGCAGATCTCGCCGTGATCGGCCTTGACGATGAGTTAACGGCAGCAATCGCGGCCGCCCGCAGGAAAGCCCGCCCTGAGAGCACGGTCTGCATCTCAGTGACCCGGGACGCAAACGGCGAAGGCATTTTTCTCAATGGCACGGAACTCGTTAGGCACAGCAAAGGGCGCACGGCGCCTATTGCCGATCTCGCCGGCATCCGCTCGCTGCGCGGCAAGCACAATGCGCAGAACGCCGCGGCGGCTGTCGCCGCGCTCGGAGCTTTAATAAACGATCACGCGCGCGTAGCGGAAGCCTTGAGAAGCTTCCCCGGCTTGCCCCACCGCCTCGAGGAAGCTGGCCGGATGGGCAAGGTTCTCTTCATCAACGATTCGAAAGCCACCAACGCGGACGCTGCGGAAAAGGCGCTGCTTTCTTTCGACAAAGTATTTTGGATCATTGGCGGGCGGCCCAAGGAAGGCGGCATCGAGCCTTTGCGCCCCTTATTCGGCAAGGTGGTCAAAGCCTATCTCATTGGCGAGGCAAGCGAGGCTTTTGCGCGCACGATCGGCGATGCTTTCCCTTGGGAGAGCTGCGGCACGCTCGAGAAGGCCGTGCCAGCGGCGGCGCGCGATGCGCTTGCAAGCCCGCTTCCGGAGCCGGTCGTTCTGCTCTCGCCTGCTTGCGCTTCCTTCGACCAGTTCCCGGATTTCGAGAAACGCGGCGACTGCTTTCGCGCCATCGTCGCGGATCTGCTCGCAGGAAAAACACTAGGCTGAGGGGGCACAAATGGTTTCGCGCGCAGAACGCTCGGCACTTGCGAACTGGTGGTGGACAGTCGACCGCTGGATTCTCGCATCGGTTGGCGCACTGATGGTATTCGGGCTTGTGCTGGGGATGGCCGGTAGCCCGCCGGTCGCGGAGCGGCTCGGCCTTTCGACTTTCCATTTCGTCCACCGCCAGGTTCTTTATCTCATCCCATCGATCCTCGTCCTCATCGGCTCGTCGTTTTTAACGCCCCGGCAGGTGCGCCGGGTTGCGCTTGTCGTCTTTCTTGTCTCGATGGCCCTGATTGCCGCTGCGCTTCTCTACGGCCATGAGATCAAAGGCTCGCGGCGGTGGATCTTCGGCATACAGCCATCCGAGTTCCTAAAGCCAGCCTTCGTCATTCTCACCGCCTGGGCCTTTTCCGAAGGCGTCAAGCGGCGCGACGTGCCAGCCAATCTCCTTGCGATCGCGCTTTTGCTGGCAAGCGTCATTCCTCTCATCCTTCAGCCTGATTTCGGCCAGACGATGCTGATTGCGCTTGTCTGGTCGGCGCTTTTCTTCATGGCCGGGCTGCATTGGATTTGGGTCGCAGGCATCGGCGGGGCGGGCATCGGCGGGGCATTGCTTGCTTATAAGCTCATTCCGCATGTCCGCGCGCGTGTTCTCAAATTTATCGACCCGGGCGCAGGCGGAGGGGTGGTCGACACTTTCCAAGTTGATACCGCGCTTGACAGCTTTCTCGCTGGCGGCTGGTTTGGAAAAGGGCCAGGAGAAGGAACGGTCAAGCGCATCCTGCCCGACGCGCATACGGATTTCATCTTCGCCGTGACCGGAGAGGAATTCGGCGTTGCCGCCTGCCTTTTGATTGTCGCGGTTTTCGCTTTCATCGTGATGCGCGGACTTTTCGCAGCGGCGCGAAACGAAGATCCTTTCTGCCGTTTTGCAGCCGCTGGCCTTGTCATGCTCTTTGGCGTCCAAAGCGCGATCAATATGGCGGTCAATGTGCATCTCACCCCTGCCAAGGGCATGACGCTGCCCTTTATTTCCTATGGCGGCTCCTCGCTCATTTCGCTCGCGCTTGCCATGGGCTTCCTGCTGGCGGCGCTGCGGAAAAGGCCGGGCTCGGCGATCCTCGCGGACGCAAGGGAAGAAGCTTTCGCATGAGCAGCTCGGGGCCGGCCGTTGTCGCCGCGGGCGGCACGGGCGGGCATTTGTTTCCGGCGGCAGCGCTGGCCCAAGCGCTTTCTGATCGCGGCATCGCCGTCGATCTCGTCACCGACGAGCGGGCGCTGAAATATGGCGGGGATTTTCCTGCCAGGGCCATTCACCGTATTGCCTCTGCGTCGCCAAGCGGCGGCAACATCTTCTCGCGCGGCCAGGCTGTTTTGACACTTCTGCGCGGCACGCTCGCCGCGCGGCGGCTTTTCAAGACAATCCGTCCAGGCGCGGTCATTGGCTTTGGCGGCTATCCGGCCGTGCCGCCTGTGCTTGCGGCCTCCCAGCTCGGCGTGCCCACGCTCCTTCACGAAAGCAATGCCGTGATGGGCCGCGCCAACCGCTTTCTCGCCTCGAGAGCCGATGTGATTGCCAAGGGATTTGAGTCGCTTGGCGGGCTCCCGAAGGCGCTGGCCGCAAAGGCCGTGCTTACAGGGAACCCCGTCCGACCCATGGTGATCGAGGCCGCGCGAATCCCTTTCCCGGACTTTGCCGATGGAAGGCTGCGCCTTCTCATTACCGGCGGGTCACAAGGGGCTCGGGTGTTTTCCGACATCGTGCCCGCTGCCATTGCGCTTCTTCCTGCGGCGGCGCAGCAAAAGCTCGTCATCGTTCAGCAGGCGCGCGGCGAGGATGAGGAGAGGGTGCGCGCCGCATACGGAGCTCTCAGCATCGCGGCAGAGGTCAAGCCCTTCTTTCCCGATCTGCCCCTGCGCATGGCGCAAGCCCATCTCGTCATTGCGCGGGCTGGCGCATCGACCGTCTCAGAGCTTGCCGTCATCGGGCGCCCGGCCATCCTAGTGCCGCTTCCGCATGCTCTGGATCAGGACCAGGCGGCCAATGCGAAAGAGTTCGCGCTGACAGGCGCGGCAACCGTCGCGGCACAGAGCGTATTTTCGCCGCAATGGCTGGCGACTTCTCTGGCTGGGGCGCAAAATGACTTGGCTTCCCTCGCCCGCCGCGCCGGGGCCGCCAAACGCGCCGGAATTCCCGATGCGGCCGGAAGGCTTGCAGCCCTTGTGCAAAATCTTATGAGCGGCAAGGAATGATCAAATGAAATTGCCGGATAAGCTTGGCCCTATTCATTTTGTGGGCATCGGCGGCATAGGCATGTCGGGCATCGCCGAGGTGCTGCTCAATCTTGGTTATTCTGTCCAAGGGTCGGACGTCTCCGAAAATGCCAATGTGGCGCGGCTGCGCGCCAAAGGCGCGCTCGTGCATACCGGGCATAGCGCAGAGCATCTAGGCGCGGCGCAAGTCGTCGTCGTCTCGACGGCGATCAAGCGCGATAACCCAGAGCTTGCCGCCGCCCGGCTCAAGCGCCTGCCCGTCGTGCGCCGCGCTGAAATGCTTGCCGAGCTGATGCGGCTCAAGCACTGCGTCGCCATCGCTGGCACGCATGGCAAGACCACGACGACATCTCTCGTCGCGGCCCTGCTCGAGGCCGGCAAATTCGATCCCACCGTCATCAATGGCGGCATCATCAACGCCTATGGCACCAATGCGAGGCTCGGCGGCGGGGACTGGATGGTGGTGGAGGCCGATGAGAGCGACGGCACTTTCCTTAAGCTTCCGGCCGATATCGCCATTGTCACAAATATCGATCCTGAGCATCTTGATCATTTTGGGACATTCGACGCCATCAAGGATGCCTTCCGCGCCTTTGTTGAAAATATTCCATTTTATGGTTTCGCGGTGATGTGCCTCGACCATCCCGTTGTGCGCGAGCTAGCAACAAAGATCGAGGACCGGCGCATCATCACCTATGGCGAGAATCCGGCCGCCGATGTCAGGATCAGCGGCCTCGACCTCAGCGACGGCGTCTCGCGATTCACGGTAAGCCTGCGCGGGCGCGAGAGCGGCGCCAAGACCGTGGTCGAAGACATCGTCATGCCGATGCCCGGCCATCACAATGCGCTGAACGCCGCCGCCGCGCTTGCCGTTGCGCATGAGCTTGGGATTGACGCTGCGACGATCCGCAAAGCCCTTGCCGGCTTTGGCGGCGTGAAGCGCCGCTTCACCCGGACCGGAGAATGGAACGGCGCTGTCATTTTCGATGATTATGGCCATCATCCGGTGGAGATTGCCGCCGTGCTGCGCGCGGCCAAGGCATCCGCCAAGGGCCGGGTCATCGCGATCGTCCAGCCGCACCGCTACACGCGGCTCCAGTCGCTGTTCGAAAGCTTTGCTATTGCCTTTCATGATGCAGACACGGTCATCGTGGCCGACGTTTATCCCGCAGGCGAGGCGCCTATCGAGGGCGTAAACCGCGATGCTCTTGTCGCGGCGTTAAGGGCGGGCGGGCATCCTCACGCTCTTGCCCTCAAAGGGCCGGAGGAATTGCCAGAGCTCATCCGCCCCCTTGCAAAGCCGGGCGATTACGTGGTCTTCCTCGGCGCGGGCAATATCACCCAATGGGCGCATGCGCTGCCAGGCCAGCTCGCCGCGGGCGCAAGGCGCGATGCCGCCCTCCCCTGACCGGAACGGCCCTGCGGCGCTCAGGGATTTGACGCAGGACCTCAAGCGCGCAATGCCCAGCCTGCGCGGCGCGCTTGCCGCTAATGCGCCTCTTGCCCCTCTCTCCTGGTTCCGGACGGGAGGCCCGGCCAAACTTCTCTTCGAGCCCGCCGATGAGGAGGATCTTGCCTATTTCCTCGCAAGGCTAGATCCGGCCATCCCGGTCTTCGTGCTTGGCGCAGGCTCCAATATTCTCATTCGCGACGGCGGCATCGAAGGCGCAGTGATCCTGCTTGGAAAGGAATTTCAGCGCCTCTCGATCAACGGCCTTTCGATTGCGGCGGGCGCAGGCGTGCCAGATGTCAAGCTCGCCGCAGCCGCTGCCAAAGCAGGGATTGCAGGCTTCTCCTTTTATCGCGGCATTCCGGGCACCATCGGCGGTGCTTTGCGCATGAATGCCGGCGCCTACGGCGCCGAAACCAAGGATGTCCTCCTCTCCTGCCGCGGCATCAGCCGCAAGGGTGAGAGCCTTGAGCTCTCATGCGGCGACATGAAATTCACCTATCGCCATTGCGGCGCCGCGGGCGATTTAATTTTCACCAGCGCGCTTTTTGCAGGATGCCCAGGCGATTCCGAAACGATACTTGCCGAGATGGCCAAGATCACGAAGGAGCGCTTCGAGAGCCAGCCCGTCAACACGCGCACCGGCGGCTCGACCTTCAAGAACCCGCCGGGCCTCAAGGCCTGGGAGCTGATCGATAGGGCGGGCTGCCGCGGCCTTGCCCTCGGCGGCGCGCAGGTCTCGGAGCTGCATTGCAATTTTCTGATTAACCGCGGAGGCGCCACGGCGGCGGAGATCGAGACCTTGGGCGAGACTGTTCGCAAGCGGGTGCTTGAGACAAGCGGAGTTACGCTGGAATGGGAAATCCTGCGGGTGGGAAAAGAAAGATAGGCCGGCGCTTGCGGGCCGGGCTCGCTTGCCACATCCTTCGCAAAGGGTCCTCCGGACCTTCCTTAGGATGAGGGATCCCGGAAAACGCCCCTTCCTCATCCCGAGGAGCGGGCGGAGCCCGTGTCTCGAAGGATGAGGGTGTATTCGTGGCCGTAATGCAGACCGTAAGCCTGCAAAAGACGCCCGCCCGCAACTCCTTTGTTATGGCAACACCCTCGACCTTCAGCGCGAGCACATCGCGGACGAAAGCACCACGAAAGCAAAGGCCTCATTTTGCTCGACCCGCCCTCGCCCTTCAACGCGAATGCGGCCTGCAATGCCCCGTTACGGGCGCAGATCGAGACCTTCGGCGGGCGCAGCCGTGATCTACGTCATTCCCGCCGCGCCCGCAGCCGGGTAGATTTGCGAAAATCTAACCACCCCGCGAGGCTTTCATGAGTGTTTTCCTCCGCAGATTTGCGCTTGCGGCCGCGCTTCCGGCCGCAGCCCTCCTTTCCGTCACCGCCACCTCCGCCGCTGCGCAAGAAAGCCAAGAGCACGGCGGAGCGGGCCATGAGATGGGGGGACATGGCATGATGCAGCATGAAGGGGGGCATATGATGGGCTGCCCCGGCCATGAGCAGATGCAGGGCATGATGCAGCATGAGGGCGGCCATATGATGGGCTGCCAGGGCGGCGGGCATATGCAAGGAATGATGCAGCACGAAACGCAATCCGGGCATGCCGCTGGCAGCACCGGCTCTGCGCAGCCCGCCAAGACCGCGCTCTCCGGCGAGGCCGCCTTTGGCGCCATTCAGGAGATCGTCCGCCAGCTCGATGCCGACCCCAAGACCGACTGGTCCAAGGTCAATCTCGAGGCCCTGCGCCAGCATTTCATCGATATGAGCGAGGTGACCCTCAAGGCCGATGCCGTGCCGAAAGAGATCGAGGGCGGCGTGCAGATCGCCGTGACCGGGAGGGGACGCACGCTCGACGCGATCGAGCGCATGGTCGCGGCGCATGCTGCAGAGATCGAGAAGACGCATCTCAACGGCTGGAGCGCCAAAACCGAGCAGCTGCCGAACGGCCTCTTGCTGACAGTGACCGCAACCGATCCGAAGCAGGTGCAGCACATCCGCGGGCTTGGCTTTATCGGCATCATGGTCAGCGGAGAGCATCATCAGGCGCATCACCTCGCCATGGCGCGCGGCGAAATGGCGCATTAGAGCGGCGGAGGGCGAGCGCCTGCCAGCAACCGGGCAAGAATGTTTCACGTGAAAACATTTTGTCCGGTCAAGGCCAGAAATCTTACAAACGTGCGGACCTGCCTATCCTGGGGGCTGCCCTTCCGCCATCACGGCGCGGCGTCCGCGAAGGGGCCAGGAGCAGCATCCTCCCGCCCCGGCGCCTTGATGAAAACATCGACCTGCTGGCCCACAAAGGCCGGAAAGCCCTGCGGGGTGGAGCCTCAACAGGTTGTTCCGGTCGAGAGCAAGTCTGCTGATGGGGGGTTTTGATTGTAAACTGCCGTGCGGGCGATGCCAGTTGTATCGGTGGAGCCAGACAGGCAGTTCCTCGGCCCGGTGGCCGGACGAGGTGTAGGCTTGGGCATAGGCCCACTCTCGCAGCGCGGTCTGGATGAAGCGCTCGGCCTTTCCGTTGGTCTTGGGGGTGTAGGGTCTGGTGCGGATGTGCCGGATGCCGATGCTGCGGCAGACCTTGCGGAACGCCTTGGAGCGGTAGCACGAGCCGTTGTCGGTCATGACGCGAGCCACCTTCACGCCCAGGCTGCGGTAGTAGGTGATTGCGGCGCGGAGGAAGGCGACGGCACTCTCCTTCCGCTCGTCGGGCAGGATTTGTGTGAAGGCGGGCCTGGAGGCATCGTCGATGGCGACATGGACGAACTCCCAGCCTGCGCCACGGCTTCTGCCTCGCTGCGGATCGCCGGTGATGCGGTGACCCACGCGCTCGAAGCGGCCGAGCTTCTTGATGTCGATGTGAATCAATTCGCCAGGATACTCCCGTTTGTAGCGGCGCACCGGCTCGGCCGGCTCCAGGTCGCGCAGGCGGCTGATGCCGAGCCGCTTCAGCACTTGGCTGACGGTGGCCGGCGATACGCCAACCTCGGCTGCGATCTGCCTGCCGGTCCAGCGCCGACGACGCAGCATCTCGATCCGCGCAACGACGCCAGCGGGTGTCGGCCGGTGCAGACGATGCGGACGCGACGAGCAATCCCTCAAACCATCGACACCTTCCGTTTTGTGCCGGGCAAGCCATTTGCGCACCGTCCGCGGGCAGACGCCTGCGGCTCGGCCCGCGGCCAGCGGCGTCTGCCCGCCTAAGACCGCCTTAACCAATCGCTCTCGACCAATGGGCGTCAGGCGGGCATTCTTATGGATGTTCATCCGGTCCTCCGAGGAATCGCTGAAGGTTCGCAACTCCAGCTTCCTCGCTCCGGACCGGATGGACAACCTAATGAAAGCTCACAGCTAGATCTTGACATCATGGCCGCCAGGCTGTCTGCGCATAAACGCGGACTCCGTTTTGATTCCTGGCCACGTTGCAATGGCCAGGGCCGGGGCCAGTGGCGCCTCGCATAGGAAGCTGCCCGGAACCGGCCAAAGACGATGATCGATTTCACAGCATTTCCGCTGACAGAAATTTTCGGCGTGAGCGCCGTTGCGCTTTTTCTGGCTGGCGAGATAGGCTACCGCTTCGGGCTGCGCGCCGCGGGCGAGGCCAATGCCGCGACACTCGAGGCTGCGATGCTCGGTCTCCTAGCGCTGATGATCGGCTTCACTTTCTCCATGGCCTTGACGCGCTTCGAACTGCGGCGGGAGGCTGTCCTGAATGACGCCAATGCAATTGCAACCGCCGCTTCGCGGGCAAGCTTTTTACCTGCGCCCCATGCCGCGGAGTGCCTGACATTGCTGCAAGAATATGTTCGGATCCGGCTGGACATCACGCAACGCATTCCGCCGCCCGGCGAGCTTAATTAGGCCGTCGCCCGCTCGAACGAAATTCAAAAAGCGCTGTGGCAGGAAGCCAAAGCGGTTGCCGCCAAAGACAACGCGATGGTTCCCGCTGGGCTTTATATCCAGGCGCTTGATGAGATGTCTTCCAATCAGCAAAAACGGCTGAGCGTGCCCCGCAACCGCGTGCCGGACGGCATGCTGCTGACGCTTTATGCCAAAGCGACCGCACCCACCGGCTTCCTAGGCTATGCGAGCGGGACCGCGGAGCGGCGCTGGAGGCTGCCCGTCTGTATCATGAGCCTCATGGCCGCCGCCGTCATCTCGCTGATTCAGGATATGGACCGCCACGGCGTGGGGCTTATCTCGGTCAGCCAGCAGCCGATGCACGAAACGCCCAGCGCAGTCGATGCCTATTTGTGCATGATCGAAAGCGCCGCGCAGCGCCCATGAGTCTCGCGCCGCGCTCATAAATCTGACGCACGGAGCACCGGCCTGCCGGGCCTAGTGCCGCCTTGCACGGCTCAGAGCGTCTCGCGCAAAAAGGTCCCGAAAGCGCGCGGGCCGTCGCCCGCGGGCATTTTTGCCGTCACCGCAAGGGTTTCGGCGTTGATCGTCCAGACCTCGTTGGAGAACCAGTTCACGACATAAACGCTCTTCCCGTCGGCGCTCGTCTCGATTCCCTCGGGATATTCCCCGACCGGAATGCGTTTCAGGGGCTTAAGAGTCGTGAGGTCGAAGACGGAGACGGTCCCGCCATACTGGTCCGAGGCAAAGCCGCGCCCATTGGCAAGCGCGACTGCATAGGGCCTCTTTCCCGTGGGCACCGTGCCTATCAGCGTCATGGCTGCAAGATCGATGACCGAAACATCGTTGCTTTCGACATTGGCCGTGTAAGCCCGGCGCCCCTCTGGATCGACCGTAACGCCAAAGGGATGCGCGCCAGTCTTAACCGTGCCGATGCGGGTGAATGTCCTGGCATCGAAGACCGAGACCTGATTGTCGTCCCGGTCGGCGGTCACGATAAGCGCGCCATCGGGAGTGACAGCAACCCCCGAGGGCGACGCGCCGGTTTGCACGCTTCCGGCAATGGCCCGCGCGGCAACGTCGATCTTATAGAGCTTCGGCTCGTAGAACCCCGCGGCATAGATAAAGCGGCCTTGCGGATCGGCTGCAATCCCGAGCGGCGTATCGGGCATGCCGATCCGCGCCACGACCTTGCGGGACTGAGTGTCGATAAATGACACAGACTTGCCTTCGGTGCTCGTCACAAAGGCAGAACGGCCGTCGCGCGCCATAGCAATGCCCGCGGGCTTGCCCGCAACCGGGATCCGCGCCACGAGATTCCGCGATTCGAGATCGACGACGCTCACCTCATCTCCGGTCTGATCGGTGATGAAGGCCTCGGCTGCGCTTGCGCGGGCGCAAAGCATTGCAAAGAGAAGAAAGACGGCTGCAAGCGAGGTCGGGAAACAGCCTGCTATCGCGCCGGCCGGCGCTGCGGCTCTCATTTCGCGGCCTCGGCTTTCTTTTTCAGATTTTCCAGGCCTGCGCGGTAGATCTTCGTCACGGCCGACACCGCTGCCTCGTCGTTCAATTCAGGCGGCGGATTATTGTTCGGAAAGCCGCGGTAGAATGCGCCGCGCCATTCAACCTTGCTCTTGCCCTCGCCCGCCGGAAGAACCGTGATCGTTGCGGAATAATTCGTGACTGGCAGCACTTTCACATCGACCTGGTCGATCCGGTAGGAATAGCTCATCTCCTCAGGGTCGTATTTGTATAGGCTTTCATCTATGGTAGCGCCGCTTTCGAGGGTGAGCTGGCGCTTGGCGGTATCGGGCTCATTGCCGCCCTCCCCTGTGGTCTTTGCAACGCCGGGCAGCCAGCTCATATCGTGGAAATCCGCAATCACGGCCCATACTTTCGCGGGAGGCGCATTGATCTCGATGGACTCTTGGATTTTCTGCCGGGTCGGGCCATGCGCCTGCGCGGCAGGCGAAATCAAAAGGGTGAGAAGCGCGATCGCGGCGAGCGAAAATTTTTTTTGTGTTCCGGCCATTCCCTCATCATCCTTAGCGTCATAAGTGTCACAAGCCGCCTTGCGGATGGGCGCTACAGCCCGCATGCAGCCCTTAAGCCGCGGCATGAGCTGCCGCAAGCGTTGCCATTTGGCCCTGCTGCTTTGCGCAGCGCCGCCATTAACCCTATGATTGCGGCTTGCGTTTACGCGCGAACGTTTCCCTTTCGCATATGAGCTTCGAGGATTCCATGCGTACCGATGCCGCCAAACCCGTCCGTCTGAAAGACTACAGGGTGCCCGACTATCTGATTGGCAAGGTCGATCTCGATGTCAAGCTCGACCCCTCGGCGGCAAGGGTCTTGGCGCGCCTCGCGCTCACCCCAAATCCCAAAGGGCGGCCCAACGCGCCCCTCGTCCTTGACGGCGACGGGCTCAACGTCAAATCCATCCGGCTCGATGGCGCAAGCCTCGATCTCCATGACACAGCGGCTTGGAATGGCTCTCTAAGCCCAGACTCCTTGACGCTGAACGCGCCGCCTCAGCGCCCCTTCGAGCTCGAGATTGAGACGGAGATCGACGCGGCAGCCAACACCCAGCTCATGGGCCTTTACAGATCGGGCTCCGCCTACTGCACCCAATGCGAGGCGGAAGGCTTCCGGCGCATCACCTATTTCCTTGACCGGCCTGACGTGCTGAGCGTCTACACGGTGCGGATCGAGGCGGATGCCGCCGAGGCGCCTCTCTTGCTCTCCAACGGCAATTTCGTCGAAGCGGGCAAGATCGAAGGCACGGGGCGCCACTATGCCGTCTGGCACGACCCGTATCCCAAGCCCTGCTATCTCTTTGCCTTGGTCGGCGGCGACCTCGGCTCAGTCTATGACGAATTCACCACGCGCTCCGGCCGCAAGGTCAAGCTCGGTATCCATGTGGAGCATGGCAAGGAGCCCTATGCGGCCTATGCGATGGACGCGCTAAAGCGCGCCATGGCCTGGGACGAGAAAGTCTATGGGCGCGAATATGATCTCGATGTCTTCAATATTGTCGCGGTCTCTGATTTCAACATGGGCGCGATGGAGAATAAAGGCCTCAACATCTTCAACGACAAATATGTTCTCGCCTCGCCCGCAACCGCGACCGACACCGACTATGCGCATATCGAAGCTGTCATTGCGCATGAGTATTTCCACAACTGGACGGGGAACCGGATCACCTGCCGCGACTGGTTCCAGCTCTGCCTCAAGGAAGGGCTGACCGTCTTCCGCGACCATGCTTTCTCGGCCGATATGCGTTCCGGCCCCGTGCGCCGGATTGCCGATGTGCGCACCTTGCGCGCCCAGCAGTTCGTCGAGGACGCAGGCCCTCTCGCGCACAATGTCCGTCCCGACACTTATTACGAAATCAACAATTTCTACACGGCCACAATCTATGAGAAAGGGGCTGAGATCATCCGCATGCTCCAAGTCCTTCTCGGTGCAGAGACCTTCCGCAAGGGCATGGATCTCTACTTCGGCCGCTACGACGGGACAGCCGCGACGGTTGAGGATTTCATCTCTTGCTTCGCCGAGGTCTCGGGCAGGGATCTCACGGGCTTCTTCCGCTGGTACCAGCAGTCTGGCACGCCTGCCGTCGAGGCCCGCGCAAGTTATGACGAGGCATCGCAAACTTTCACGCTCGATCTCGCGCAGTCCTGCAAGCCGACCCCTGGCCAGGACAAAAAAGAACCTTTTGTGATCCCGATCGCGCTCGGTCTCGTCGTCCCGGGGCGCGGCGACATCGAACTGCGCACCGGCAATGAGGATGGAGCAACCGCCACGGAGCTATCGGCCGGAGTGATCGAGCTCACCACCCCCAGGCGCCGGATCGTCTTCCGCGATGTGCCAAGCCGCCCGGTCCCTTCGCTGCTGCGGGGCTTCTCGGCGCCTGTCAATCTCGCTATCGAAATGAGCGAGGACGATCTCATCACGCTCATCATGCATGATAGCGACGGCTTCAACCGGTGGCAGGCAGCGCAGACCTACGCCACCCGCCTTCTGCTGCGCTCGGTCGAGCGTTTGCGCGACGGCAATCCTTTGTATCATGACAGCGGCTTTGTCTCAGCTCTTGCCTCCGTCATCGAAAAGAGCAGCGACCCGGCCTTCACTGCGCAGGCCGTGACGCTGCCTGGCGAGGCAGACATTGCGCGCGAGATTGGCGAGAATGTCGATCCTGGCGCGATCCTTATCGCGCGCGAAGCGCTCCGCCAGGACATCGGTCAGGATCTCCAGAGCCTCCTGCTGTCTGTCTACGAGCGGCTAACCGATACCGGCCCCTACTCACCGGACGCCGCTGCAGCCGGGCAGCGCGCGTTGCGCAATGCCGCGCTCGACCTCTTCGCCGCTGGAAACAAGGGCGAAGGCGCGCAGCTAGCCAGGAGCCAGTTCGACAGCGCAAGCACGATGACCGATAGATTCGCAGCCCTTTGCGTGCTGGCCCATATTCCCGGAAACGAGCGGGAAAGCGCGCTTGATGATTTCTACAAGGCCTATGAAGGCGAGCCGCTCGTCATTGATAAATGGTTTGCGCTTCAGGCGGCCATCCCCGAGCCGGGCACGCTCGGCCGCGTCAAGGCCCTCATGAAACACAAGGCCTTCTCCTTCGCGAACCCAAACCGGATGCGGGCGCTCGTCGGCTCCTTTGCTGCGATGAACCTCACCCAGTTCAATGCCGAGGACGGCAGCGGCTATGATTTCGTCGCGGACACCGTTCTCGAGCTCGACCCGAAGAACCCGCAGGTGGCAGCGCGGCTCCTCTCATCCTTCAAGAGCTGGCGCATGATGGAGCCGAAGCGCCGCACCCTCGCCGAGCGCGCGCTGCGGCGTGTCGCAAGCGCGGCCGCGCTTTCTCCCGATGTGAAAGATATCGTCTCGCGAGCGCTCGCCTGAGCTCCCTTGCGCAAAGTGTCAGGAAAAGCAATGAGCGAGCCGCTTTGGACCGCCGTCGACAGCTATATCACGCAGATGCTCGTGCCCTCCGATCCCGCTCTCGACGAGGCGCTCGAGGCGAGCAATGCAGCAGGGCTTCCGCCCATCGCGGTCACGCCTGCTCAAGGCAAGCTCCTTTATCTCCTCGCCCGCACGCTTGGCGCGCGCCGGATCCTCGAAATCGGAACGCTCGGGGGCTATAGCACGATCTGGCTCGCCCGCGCCCTTCCCGGAGACGGGCGGATCATCACGATTGAGTCAGAGCCGCGGCATGCCGGTGTCGCCCGCGCGAACATTGCGCGCGCGGGCCTCGCCGCGCGAGCCGATCTCAGGCTTGGGCCCGCTCTCGAAATCCTGCCGCAGATTGCCGCCGAAGGAGGCGGCCCATTTGATTTGAGCTTCATCGACGCAGACAAGGCAAACATTCCCAGTTATTTCAAACATGCCTTGAAGCTCTCGCGGCCTGGCAGCCTCATCATCGTTGATAATGTCGTGCGCGAAGGCAGGGTTCTTGATGCCGGCAGCAGCGATCCCGATATTATTGGCATACGCAAATTCAACGAGCTTCTGGCCCTTGAGCCCGGCATATGCGCCACTGCCCTTCAGACCGTTGGCGCAAAGGGCCATGACGGCTTTGCGATCGTTCTTGTAACGGCATAGGCACAAGAGCGCGGCAGCCATCAAGCGCGCGAGCAGCAGCGCGGCGATCAAATTTGCGTTCATTCTTAATTAACCTCTGGACAAAAGGCCAAACTCACCCTCAGATGGGCTTGATTCGGAGAGATGCGGCACGTCGCTCCGGTCAGTTTCGAGGGGGCCATCCATGGCGCGCGCAGCTTCTGCGCAGGCTTCCGCGCGGGCGGGGGCAATGCAGGGACTTGCCTGCAATCAGGCAGCGCCCGCGGCGCTTCATTTTGCAAGATCCGAGATCTGGGTCCGGCGCGCCGTCCCCGCGATGGTGGCGCTTTTTGCAGGAGCCCTCGTCGCGGTCACCGTCATCATGACCCGCGACGCCTATGACCGCGCCCTCTCCGATGCTTATTCAGAGCTGGAGCTGACCGCAGCCGCCGTCACGGGCGCGATTAATGCAAAACTGCGCGATCCTCAAGGAGCGGCGCTTCCGGAGATTGTGCTGCAAACAGTTCCTTCCCGCGCTTTGGCGCGGGGCCAGCAATTCGCCGTGACCGATTCCTCCGGCATAATCGCCGCGGCCGCGCCCGCTTTGCCTGCAGGCATTCTCACGCTCAATGACTTTCTGGGCCCCGCGCAGCCGCTCACCATCTTTGCAGAAAAGGCGGGCGTCTTGCGCATCGAGCTTGAAAGCGGCGGCGAAGCCCTGGCAACGGTGCGGACTCTTGAATTGCCCGGGGGCCAGATCGCGATCGCCTATCCACTCGCCGCTATTCTCGCGGAGTGGCAAGCGAGCACCTTCCGCGCCGCAGTGCTCCTCGTCTGCACCGGCCTCGTCTTGATCGCTATGGCCTTTGCCTATTTCTGGCAGGCTTCGCGGGCAAGGGAAGCGCATCAATTGTGCGAAAGGATGCAAAGCCGGGTCGATACAGCGCTGAGCCGCGGCCGCTGCGGCCTGTGGGACTGGGATCTCGCGCGCGGGCGCATCTACTGGTCGGACTCGATGTATGAAATTCTCGGCATGACGCCTCAAGGCCAGTTCCAGTCCTTTGGCGACATTGATGCTCTCGTGCATCCTCAGGACGGCAATCTCGCGGCGATGGCCGAGATGCTTGCAAGCTCCAAGATCGACACCATCGATCACGCATTCCGCATGCAGAACGTCAGGGGCGAATGGATCTGGCTTCGCGCTCGCGCCGAGCTCGTACGGGACCGCGAGGGCGACTCGCCGCATCTTGTCGGAATCGCCGTGGACATCACGGAGCAAAAGGCGCTCGCCGAGCGCACCGCCACTGCGGATCTCCGCTTGCGCGACGCCATTGAGACCGTCTCGGAAGCATTCGTCCTTTGGGATGCCGCCAACAAGCTCGTCATGTGTAACTCGAAATTCCAGAAATTCCATCATCTGCCAGCAGAGGCGGTCCAAGCTGGTACGCCCTATGCGGAAGTGATGGCGAAGGGAGTGCCCCCCGTGATCCAGACCCATATTCCGCTTGGAGAGCGGCCTCTTGCAGGCGCGCGGACCTATGAGGCGCGGCTTGGCGATGGCCGCTGGCTCCAGATCAACGAAAGGCGCACCAAGGACGGCGGATATGTTTCGGTCGGCACGGATATCACGGCTCTCAAACGCCACGAAGAGCAATTGATGGAATCGGAGCGCCGGCTCATGGCAACCGTTGCCGACTTGCGAAAGTCACGCCAGACCCTCGAGCTGCAAGCGCAACAGCTTGCCGATCTCGCAGACAAATATCTCGAGCAAAAGGCCGAGGCCGAGACAGCAAACCGCGCCAAGTCGGAATTCCTCGCCAATATGAGCCACGAGCTGCGCACGCCTCTTAATGCAATCATCGGCTTTGCCGACATCATGCAGCAGGAGACGTTCGGCGCCTTGGGGTCTCCCAAATACGCAAGCTATTGCAACGATATCAAGCAGAGCGGGCAGTATCTTCTCAGCGTCATCTCAGATGTGCTCGAAATGGCGCATCTTGAATCCGGCAGGGTTCAGCTTGAGAAGACCGATTTCGAAATCGATGCCGCAGTCTCCGCTGCGGTTGCCTCGGTGCAGGCGATTGCCGGAAAGAAGGAGATCACGCTTCATGCCGAGACCCTGCCCGGGGCGGTGATCCATGCCGACCGCGGCAAGATCGAAAAAGTATTGACCATCCTGTTGCGCAATGCAGTGAAATTCACCCCGGCCCACGGCCGCGTCAAAGTGCGTGCGCGCAAAGTTCTGGGGTCTTTGAATATCTATGTCGAAGACACCGGCGCGGGCATTCCCCAGCCCCTCCTCGCGCGGCTTGGCCGGCCGTTCGAGCAGCTCAACGGCGGTCTCGACAATGGCATGAAGGGCGCAGGGCTTGGCCTGGCCATCGCACGCTCTCTCATTGATTTGCACGGGGGATCGATCCGGATCCGCTCGTCTGTCGGCACTGGAACCATCGTCCTCGTCCATCTCCCCGCCGCACGCGACATGCCCCGCCAGAAGCTGCTTCTTGCGGCAAGCGCCTTCCGCCGCCCTGCCCAGCCGCAGAAAATCCGCGCCTCAGCGGGATGACAGCAGGCTTTCGAAAGTCCGGCGCACATCGGCCCGTGTTTCGCAGAGCATGTTTTCGAGCGCGCTGAACGAAGGTTGCGCAGCCACGCGCGCAAGGCGCCTTTTGACCGCATCGTTTGCCTCGCGCGGATCGCTCCCTGCCTCCAAGGTCAGGCGTAGGATCTGGGTCACATCCGACAAGAGGCGGTGGGCGCTCATGAGAATGCGCCCCTGCTCGGAATCGAGCAAGGAAAGATGCGCAGCCGTCTCGATGACCTTCGACGTCGAAGGGATGATGAGGCCCGGCTGCGCATAAGCATGCGCGAGCACGAGATATTGCGCCAGAAACTCGATATCAATGAGCCCGCCGGCAGCAAGCTTAAGATCCCAGGCATTGCCGTCGCCTTTCGTTTGGGAGATGAGCTGGCGCATGCCGTAAACGTCGCGGCGCAGCGTCTCGTCGCGCTTGCGCATCAAAATGCTCTTGATAGCGTTCTTCACTTCCCCTGAGAGGCTCTCGTCTCCGGCTATGGGCCGCGCGCGGGTCAGGGCCATGTGCTCCCAGGTCTCCGCTTCCTCCTGCTGATAGGCCGTGAAATGCGCAAGCTGAGTTGCGAGCGGCCCTTGGCGGCCCGAGGGGCGAAGCCGCATATCGACATCATAAAGCCGCCCGCGCCTCGTTGCGACCGTCAGGGCAGAGATGAGCCGCTGCGCAAGGCGGGTGTAATATTGCGCCGCATGCAAAGGCCGTCCGCCATCGGACTCAGGGCGCGAAGGGTCAAAGTCGTAAATAAGTATGAGATCGAGGTCCGAAGCGGCGGTCATCTCGCGGGAGCCAAGCTTGCCCAGGCCCAAGACCATCGCTCTGCCATCCGGAACGCGTCCATGCGCATCGGCAAAGACGCGCTCTGTATGGAGAAGAGCAGCCTCGATCACAGCGCTAGCCAGCGCCGAATAAGCAAGCGCCGCATCGGCAGGCTCGATCATTCCGGACCAGAGCCTGAGACCGATGGGAAACAGCTCCTCCTGCGCAAAGTCGCGCAGCGCATCAAGGAATTCCTCCGTCTCGATTTTGTCCTGCAAGATGTTCCGCGCCCGATGACGCAGAGAAGCCTCGTCGAGCGGCAGGCTTAAAATATCCCTGTCGATCGCGGTATCGAGCAAATGCGGCCGCCCGAGGATCGTGCGCGCAAGCCGCGGCGCGCCGCCGAGAATCTCGCCAAAGAGCTCGCAAATCGGCGGATTCGAATTCAGCACCGAGAAAAGCTCGGTCGCCGCGGGCATGCCGGAGAGCGCGGCATCAAAGCCAGCAAGCGCCGCATCCGGGTCGCCCGAGCGCGAGAAGGCCTGCAGCAAGGAAGGCACGAGATCGGTGAGCACTTCCCGCGCCCGCGCGCTTCGCACCGCCGGCCGGCGGCCAAAATGCCAGCCGCGGATCGTCTCAGACGCCACGGAGGGGTGCTTGAAACCCAAGCGCAACAAGGTTTCGAGCGTCTCCGGATCATCCCCCGCGCCCGTGAAGACAAGGCTGCCTGCGGCTGCATCGAGCCTTGGCGAATGCTCGAAAAGTCTTCCATAGTGATAGGAGACGCGCTGAAGGCTGAGCGTCAGCGCGCCGCAAAACCGGCTTTCCTCGGCATAGCCGCAGAATTTCGCGAAGCGCTCAAGCGCATCTTGATCCTGCGGCAAGCGCTGCGTTTGCTCATCGGCCACCATTTGCAGCCGGTGCTCGATCTCGCGCAAAAAAAGATAAGCGCCGCGCAAATCGGTGACGGCTTCCCGGGTGATCCAGCCCTCCCGGCCAAGCTCCTCCAGCATCTCGAGGGTGCGCGCCCCCCGCAGCCGCTGCCTTTTGCCGCCGAAAATGAGCTGCTGGGTCTGAACGAAGAATTCGATCTCGCGGATTCCGCCGCGGCCGAGCTTCACATCATGCCCGGCGACAGCGATCTCCTCATGGCCGCGGACCGCATGGATCTGCCTCTTCATTGCGGCAATGTCCGCGATCGCCGCATAATCGAAATATTTCCGCCAGATGAAGGGGGTGAGCCTCGAAAGGAAGCTTTCGCCAAGCGCTTTGTCCCCCGCTACGGGCCTCGCCTTGATCAGGGCCGCGCGCTCCCAGTTCTGGCCGAGGCTCTCGTAATAGGCGTAAGCCGCGGGCAGCGAGACTGCAACGCCCGTCGAGCCGGGGTCAGGGCGCAGCCGCAGATCGATGCGCAGCACATAGCCGTCGGCGGTGCGCTCCTGAAGCAGCCGGACGAGCCCTTGCGTCAGCCGGGTGAAAAGGGTGATGGGCTCGACGGTCTTTTCAATTGCCGCGCACTCCGGGTCGAAGAAGACCACAATGTCGGCATCGCTCGAATAATTGAGCTCGCGCGCGCCGAGCTTGCCCAGCGCCAGAACTATGAGCCCGCAGCCTCTCTCCGGATCGGCCTCGCTTGCAAGCCTGAGGCGGCCGTTCCTTGCGGCTTCGCGCAGCAGAAATCGGACCGCCACGGAAATAAAGCGGTCGGCGGCTTCTGAAAGAACCTCTGTTGCCGCAAGAACGTCGAACACGCCGCCAAGATCGGCGAGCGCGACATAAAGGGCGACCTCCTGCCTCGCCAAGCGCAGCGCGCGCATGACCTCCGGCTCGGTGGCCGGCCCGCAGCAGGCTTCCTCGAGATTTTTCAAACAGCTTTCAAGGAATGCATGCGGCGCCGTCTCAAGGCTCCGTTTGAGCCGCGGCGGGCTCGCGCAAATGAGGCGCCAGAGAAAAGGCGAGTGCCCGGCAAGCGCTAGAAGAAGCTCCCTTACGGCGGGCTCCCGCACAAGGCTCTGCAATCCCACGCCCCCCGGCAAGGCAAGCAAATCCGCAAGCCGCGATTCGCAAAGCCGCGCGTCGTGGATCTGAGGCGCCGTGCGCAAGCTCTGCCAAAGAGGCAGCCCGGCACCCGTTTCCGGGGCTCCGGCGTTCATGCCGCCTTGCCCGGCACAGCTGCGGATAGGGCAGGAGGCTCGCGCCGGGCGCCAGCGGCTGGAAGCGCGATCACCGCCCGAAGGCCAGGGCGGTTGTCCTCGATTCGCAAGCTTCCGTTATGGAGCCGCGCGACCGCCGCGGCGAGCGAGAGGCCAAGGCCCGAGCCAGGCCGCGACCGCGCATTCTCAAGCCGGACGAACCGGCCAAGGACTCGCAGCCGGTCCTCCTCCGCAATGCCCGGTCCGCGGTCTGATACGGCAATCTCGATCATGCCGCCGCTGCGCCGCGCCGAAATCTCGACAGAGCCTTGGGCCACTGGCGCAGGCGCTCCTTTGGGTTCCTGCCCGGATTCGCGAGGGCCGCCGTATTTCAGCGCATTATCGACAAGATTGGCCACAGCCTGGCCGACAAGCTCCCGGCTTCCATGCACAGTCAAGCCCGGCTCGGCAAAAGCGGCAAGAGCGATGCCGCGCTCCTCAGCCACAGGCTCATAAAGCTCGCCCACGTCGCAGGCGACAGCGCCTGCATCAAAGTCCCGCATGCCTTCACGCCCTGCGCCCGCCTCCGCGCGGGCAATGCTCAGCAGTGCGTCAAAGATCTGAATGGCCCGCCCGGACTCCTCAAGCGCATTCTCGAGCGCCGCGCGGTATTCCTCCGGGCGCCTCGCTGTGCGCAGCGCCTCTTCGGCGCCAGCCCGCAAACGGGTGAGCGGTGTCTTGAGATCATGGGCAATGTTGTCAGACACTTCCTTCAATCCGGCCATCAGGATGCTGATCCTGTCGAGCATTGCGTTGAAGTTCTGAACCAGCCGGTCGAGCTCATCACCCGTCCCCGCGAGTTTCAGCCTGCCCGAGAGGTCGCCCGATACAATAGCGCGGGCGCTCGCATTGATCGCATCCACGCGCTCAAGCACCCGGCGCGCGATCCATAGGCCGCCAAAAGTTCCAAATAAGACGAGCCAGACGAGCGAGGTCACTAGCGCGCGGCCGAGAATCTGGCGCAATCTCCTGCTTTCCTCAAGGTCCTGCCCGACAAGGAGGTGGAAACCGCCGTCCAAAACGAAAATCCGGGCAAGCGCCCGCCGCGTTGCGCGCGGGTCTCCGGCTGGCTGATACGCGGTTTCGACAAGGCCGCTGCGGTTCAAAATATCCGGCGGCAGGGAAGCAATATTGCCGGCAATCGGCTCCCCCAATGGAGTGGTGACGAGGTAGAGGCCTGCCCCGGGCCGGCTCGTCCGCTTCTGGATGATATTGACAAGGCGGCGGAGCCCGCCCTGCGCATATTGCTCGGAGAGCCCGGTGATATCGGTGCTGATGGTCTGGGCGGTCTGATCGCTGATCAGATGCTCGATGTTCCACCCCACGCTGCTGAGGACGAGCCCAGCGCCGATCGCGGACACGGCCAGATAGGCGAGCGAGATCTTGAAGGCCGTGGTCCGGAAAAGCTTACCGAGTGCCATCGCGAATCATATACCCGGCCCCCCGGATCGTATGGAGAAGCGGGGGATCAAACCCCTTGTCGATCTTAGCCCGGAGCCGGGATATGTGAACATCAATGACATTGGTTTGAGGATCGAAATGATAATCCCAGACATTTTCGAGCAGCATGGTGCGGGTGACGACTTGGCCCGCGTTTTTCATCAGATATTCAAGCAGGCGGAATTCCCGCGGCTGAAGAGGGATTTCTTTTCCGTCCCGGGTTAACTTGTGCGCAAGGCGGTCGAGTTCAAGACCGCCGACGCGGTAGACCGTCTCTTCGGCCAGCCCAAGCCTGCTACGCCGCGCAAGCACTTCGGCTCGGGCAAGAAGCTCAGAAAAAGCATAAGGCTTGACGAGATAGTCGTCTCCTCCGGCCCGCAGCCCTTTGACGCGGTCGTCAACCTGGCCAAGCGCGGAAAGAATGAGGACGGGGGTTTCGACCTTTTGGGCGCGCAGGGAGCGGACGAGTGAAAGCCCGTCAAGCTTTGGCAGCATCCGGTCCACAATCAGGACGTCATAGCCTTCTTCGCGCGCGCGGGCATAGCCTTCGAGCCCGTCGCCCGCGTGATCGGCGAGGTGACCCGCCTCGCGGAAAGCCTTCATCATATAGCTTGCGGCTTCGAAGTCGTCTTCGACGATCAGGATGCGCATGGCGGACATATTTATATTCATCCCGGCGGGAAGCGCAGCAGGCCGGAAGTTTCCTTCCGGCCTGTCGCCTCCTGGAGCCGGCGCCGCAACGGGGGGGACACGGCGCCAGCCCGACCAAGCCTCGGGGACGTGAGGCCTAGGAAGCGGGATTGACGGCAATCGCAACGAAGTGGGTGCTGTCGCCGCTCTTAACTCTCAATAGAACTGCCTTGCGGTTTTCCTTCTTCGCTTCGGCAATCGCAGCGCTGACATCGGCAGGCTTATTCACCGGGCGGCCGCCCGCGTCAAGAATGACGTCGCCGACCTGCAAGCCCTTTTGGGCCGCAACGCCATCGGGGTCGATATCGGCAACGACAACGCCCTGGTTTCCCGCCCCCTTGACGCTCGAGGCTGGAGCAAGAGTGAGGCCAAGCCCGCCCAGCACGTCATTCTCCTCGCCTCCTCTCGGGTTGAAGCGCGCTTCCTTCTCCTCGGGAAGAGAGCCAAGCTTCACTTGCACGGTCTTCTCGGACCCGTCGCGCAAGAAGGTGAGATCCGCTGTCTTGCCAGGCCCAAGCGCTGCCACTTTGCGCGCCAGCTCGCGCGGCCCTTCAATCTTCTCGCCGTCAACGGCAATGATTACATCGCCAGACTTAACGCCCGCAGCCTTGGCAGGGGAGTTGGGATCCGCCTCCGCGACAAGAGCGCCCTTCGTCGATTTCAGGCCGAGGCTATCGGCGATTTCCGGCGTGACGGGCTGGATTCGCACGCCAATCCATCCCCGCGGGACAACGCCCTTTTCCTTGAGCGCGGAGACGACGCTTTGCACCGTATCCGCTGGAATGGCAAAGCCGATGCCAACGCTTCCGCCCGAGGGAGAGAAAATTGCGGTGTTGACGCCGACGACCTGACCGTGAACATCAAAGGCTGGGCCGCCGGAGTTGCCGCGATTCACCGGCGCGTCGATCTGGATGAAATCGTCGTAAGGGCCAGCGCCAATATCGCGCCCTCGCGCCGAGACGATTCCCGCTGTGACCGTTCCGCCAAGGCCGAAGGGATTGCCAACCGCGATCACCCAATCGCCTACGCGGGGAGTGCTTTTCGCGAATTCGACAGTCTGATAGGGCCCGCCTTCTTTGATCTTCAGCAAGGCGAGGTCTGTTTTCTTATCAGTCCCGACAATCGTTGCGGGAACCGTCTTGCCGTCATCCAAGGTCACCGAAACCTCGGTCGCGTTCTCGACGACATGGTTGTTCGTGACAACATAGCCGTCGGGAGAAATGATGAACCCGGAGCCCTGCGCCTGAGTGACATGAGGCTTGAGACGCTTGCCGCCTTCTTCGCCGAAATGCCTGAAGAAACGCTCGAGCGGGTCTCCCGGCACAATGCGGGGAATTCCAAACTCGTCGCTCGCATCGGCCGTTTCAGTCGTTTTCACCTTGATGGAAACGACGGCACCCCTCACACGATCGACGACATCTGCAAACGAAATTGGGGTTATGGCGGGGGCCTCGCTCTGGACGGCAGCGGCGCGCGCTTCGCTTAGTCCAGCATCATTCACGCCCGTCAGCGCCAGAGCGGCAACGGTGGCGAGCATGGCCGCGCGGATCTGGCGGCGGCGGCGCACGGTTAGCGGCGGCACGCTCATGCTGCCCGGCCAGGGTAACAAAACAAGAGCCATCGGCTACTCCATGAAGAAAGCATCGGAAACGGCGATTCGCCGCATGCCACAAGATGGGGGTTTATGGCTTACATCGCCATTTCGGCCGCATGAAGATTTGGTAACGTGGCCGCGCTGCTGCCACCGCCCGCAAAGGGCTGGAGGATAGAACGGTCTTTCCCGGGCAGCGGTTCCAGCTCGCCTAGTTTCCGCCGTCTGCCCCCGGCCCTGACGGATAATATCTTTGCACAGGCGGCCGCCTGCCCTCCTCTGGGGCTGGCGCAATTCCGGGGGGCGGCCCGACCTCGATTGGCTCTCCGAGCGGGGGCGGCTCGCTCTCTTGCTCCCCGAAGCCTGGCTCGCCGCCGAGGGGCTCTGCGGGCGGCTCTTCCGGCGGCGGCACTGCCGCGCGCGGAGGGCTCACGGCGGCGGGCGGCGGAGTCTGAGATTTTTCATTTGGCGCCTTTGGCACTTCTGGCGGAGAAGGCTGCGGCTCTGCCTTTGCGGGGGCAGCCTCGCCTTGCGCCTCGCCGCCTCCTTCGGGCACTCCCTCGCCCCTGCAGCCTGTCAGCCAGATATCGTAAATCGGATGCTCGATCCCGTGCAGCCCCGGGCTAGCAGCGAACATCCATCCCGAAAAAATCCGCTTATACTGGTTATCGGGCGAAACCTCCTCCACTTCGACGAAGGTCATCGTCTGTGGCGCCTCAGTGGCCGGATGCGTGTAGCAGGCGCGCTCGGTGATTTGCAAAGTGCCGAACTGCACCGTCTCCCCTGCGGCTGCCTCGAAAGTAATTGTGCGGCCGGTGATCTTGTCGAGCCCAGCGAAGACCGCGGCCGGATGCCTGATTCTGGCGGCAAGGGCCGGATGCCCAAGCATGAACGCCGTGATCGCGGCACAGCCAGCGGCAGCAAGGAGCCCATGCGGGCGCTGGTTCGTCTTCATCGGTTCACGTCTTTCTCCGGGAGCATCCATGGCGCCCGATGGGGCGAGCCCGCGGGGAAATGCCCCGGAATGCTAAGGCCCAGGCTCCCGCTGCCTTCCGCGCGCCAGGAAGCACGGCTTGCCCCCGCTTGACCCTTTGAGCGGCGCAACAACGCAAAGCGCCGCGCCTCAGCCCTCGGGACTCCAAGCTTCGTAATCGCCAGTTGCCGGCGGCCGCCTGCCTGCGGCCAGCGTGGAGCCGGGCGGGCGCCAAGCTTGAGGTGTGCCCGTCATATTCGGCTGATGCGGCAATTCCCAAACGCGCGGAACATATTGCTCTTCCGTTGGCGGCGTATCAAACGTGTGATGGAGCCAGCCATACCAGCCTGGCGGGGTCATCGAGCCCTCGCTTTCACCCGCATAGATCACCCAGCGGCGTTCGAAACCCAGCGCCTTGTCGATCTTCCGCGAGCGGTAATAGCGGTTGCCGTATTGGTCCGTGCCCACGAATTTGCCGAAGAGAAAAGTATAAAGCGCCGTGTTGAGCGTCTGGCCGTGCCACCAGGTGAAGAGACGGTAAAACCATTTCATATGCTTGATCTGCCCTCGATCTCCCGGGCCATGCAGAAGCCCGCAAGCTCCGCTCGCGCCGCAAAACGGCACGCCAATGGTCCTCCAAACGCTTCCCCTGTGGCACTTGCGGCGCAAAATAGCAACTGCCGGGAGAGCCTCAGGCCCAGACCGCTGCGAGCCGCCCGGATGCGCCGGCGCCCGGTTTCGCCGGAAGTGTGATTGCCCGCTTGGCGATGATGCGGCTTGCGCTCCAAGCGCAGGCGCAGGCATCGTAAAGATCGTCGAGCGCAGCGCCGGCCGGCGGGGGCGCCTCAAGAAAAGCAGCGCTAAAGCCTTGGCTTTCCAAAATCTGCCTGCGGCACTCCAGGCCGCGGGCAAGAAGCCTGCCCTTGCCCTTCTTTGGCACCGGAAGGGGCTCGCCGCCATGCATCAAAGCGAAAGACACCTCGGGGTGGGCCTCGAAGATACGCCTGGCTAGCTCTGGCCGCCGGAAGAGCAGCTGGTCAACCTCCTGGATGCGGGGCAAAATCTGGTAGGCTTGGAGCGAAAGCGCTCGTGGCGGGTCCGATGTCTCCCGCGCCACGCGGCAAACCTGCGCGTATCCTTCTCGATAAGCATAAACAGCTTGCCGCGAGGGAATTGGAAAGACGGCAGCCCGGCGCGCGCCGAGAAATTCGCGCGCCGCCCAGTCTGCCGCCCTCCCGCCCCGGACCGCGCGCTCCGGCAGGCCGATGGGGATATCCACCGCAAGGATGCAACCAGGATCGAGCAGATCCAAAAAATCCTCGAAACGCGGCGAGAACCTCGCTACGGCCTGGCCGGGATCACAGAAAGGGTAGGATACGGCAGCCCAGCCGCCCCTGCAGCCGTCCACTCCAGCGGCTCGGCGCGGCACACCGGCAACCTTCCCGCTTTGCTTTTGTTGGATTGAAAGCAAATTTTTAACCGGTCCACAAATTAGTTTTCTCGACATGGGCACAAGATTTAGTAGGCTTATGGAATGAATATCTAATTCTAGGGGTTAACGAATGCGAATTGAGCGCCGCTACACCAAAGCCGGTCACTCCCCCTATACGGATATCGCGTTTCGCACCGCCAAGAGCGAGATCCGCAATCCCGACGGCTCCATCATCTTCTCGCTCGAGCGTTTCGAAGTGCCCTCGGCCTGGAGCCAGGTTGCGGCGGATGTTCTCGCCCAGAAATATTTCCGCAAGGCCGGGGTTCCGGCCCGCGTGAAGCGCCTGCCCGAGGAAGGCGTGCCACCCTTCCTATGGCGCTCCGCGGCCGATGAGGAGGCGCTTGCCGCCCTGCCGAAGCATGCGCGCTATGCGGGCGAGACTTCCGCGCGGCAGGTCTTCGACCGCCTTGCGGGCACTTGGGCCTATTGGGGCTGGAAGGGCGGCTATTTCGATTCGGAAGACGATGCCTCGGCCTTCTTCGACGAGCTGCGCTTCATGCTGGCGCGGCAGATGGCAGCACCCAATTCCCCGCAATGGTTCAACACGGGGCTCCATTGGGCCTATGGGATCGATGGGCCAAGCCAGGGCCACTACTACGTCGACTTCGAGACCAAGAAACTTGTCAAGTCCAAGACAGCCTATGAGCATCCCCAGCCGCATGCCTGCTTCATCCAGTCCGTCTCCGACGATCTCGTCAACGACGGCGGCATTATGGATCTTTGGGTGCGGGAAGCGCGGATCTTCAAATATGGCTCGGGCAGCGGCTCGAATTTCTCAAAGCTCCGCGGCGAGAACGAGAAGCTTTCTGGCGGAGGCAAATCCTCGGGCCTCATGTCCTTCCTCAAGATCGGCGATCGCGCAGCAGGCGCGATCAAATCCGGCGGCACGACGCGCCGAGCGGCCAAAATGGTCATTGTCGATGCCGACCATCCCGACATCGAAGCCTTTATCGAATGGAAGGTGAAGGAGGAGCAGAAGGTTGCCGCCCTGGTCGCTGGCTCAAAGATCGTCCAAAAGGCGATGAAGGCCATCCTTCGCGCCTGCCTCAATTGCGACGGCCCGGACGGCGACTGCTTCGATCCGGAAAAAAACCCGGCGCTGAAGAAAGAGATCAAGCTTGCGCGGCGCGCCTTTGTGCCGGACCAGGCAATCAAGAAGGTCATCCAGCTCGCGCGCCAAGGCTACACGCAAATTGACTTCGAGACCTTCACGACCGACTGGGACTCGGAAGCCTATCTTACCGTCTCCGGCCAGAACTCGAATAATTCGGTGCGCGTGACCGATGCCTTTCTGCGCGCCGTAGAGGACGATGGCGACTGGGCCCTGACCTGGCGCCTCGACGGCAAGCCGCACAAGATCATAAAGGCGCGGGAACTGTGGGAGAAAATCGCCCGCGCGGCCTGGGCCTCGGCCGATCCCGGTCTCCAGTTTCACACCACAATCAACGACTGGCACACCTGCCCGGCCGCAGGGCCCATCCGGGCCTCGAACCCCTGCTCGGAATATATGTTTCTGGACGACACGGCCTGCAATCTCGCCTCCCTCAACCTCATCCAGTTCCGCAACCCGGAGACAGGCGAATTCGACATTGAGTCCTTCGAGCATGCGGTGAGGCTCTGGACCATCGTCCTTGAGATCTCGGTGCTGATGGCGCAGTACCCTTCGAAGGAAATCGCCCGCCTCTCCTATGAGTACCGCACGCTAGGGTTAGGCTTTGCCAATATCGGCGGGCTCCTGATGACATCGGGCATTCCTTATGACAGCCCCGAGGGGCGCGCGATCTGCGGCGCGATCTCCGCGGTCATGACCGGCACTGCCTATGCCACATCGGCCGAGATGGCGGCGGGCCTTGGCCCATTCGGCGGCTATAAGGAAAATGCGCAGGCGATGCTGCGGGTCATCCGCAACCATGCGCGAGCAGCAAGGGGCGAGGCCACGGGCTATGAGGAGCTTTCCGTCATGCCTGTCCCGCTTGATCTTGCAGCGCTTCCCAGCAAGGCGCTTGGCGAGCACGCAAGGGCTGCCTGGGAGCGGGCGCTGGCGCTCGGCGAGCAGCATGGTTTCCGCAATGCGCAGGTGAGCGTCCTCGCGCCGACAGGCACCATCGGGCTTGTGATGGATTGCGACACAACCGGCATCGAGCCCGATTTCGCGCTCGTTAAGTTCAAGAAGCTCGCGGGCGGCGGCTATTTCAAGATCATCAACCGCGCGGTGCCCGATGGCTTGCGCGCGCTAGGCTACACGCAGCATGAGATCGCCGACATCGTGACGTATGCGACGGGGCGCGGCACGCTTAAGAACGCTCCCGGGATCAACCATGAGACGCTCAGGGCCAAGAATTTCCCGCAAGACAAGCTCGACGAGATCGAGACACTTCTCGCATCGGCCTTCGACATCAAATTCGTCTTCAACAAATGGACGCTTGGCGCCAGCTTCCTTACGCAGACGCTCAAGATCCCGGCCGAGAAGCTCGAGGACCAGAGCTTCGATGTCTTGAGCTTTCTGGGGTTCACCCGCGCGGAGATCGATGCCGCGAATATCTATGTCTGCGGCGCCATGACGGTCGAAGGCGCGCCGCATTTGCGGCTTGAGCACTATCCCGTTTTCGATTGCGCCAACCCTTGCGGCCGCACTGGCAAGCGCTTCTTGTCTGTTGAAAGCCACATCCGCATGATGGCGGCGGCGCAGCCCTTTATCTCCGGCGCGATCTCGAAAACGATCAATATGCCGAACGAGGCGACGGTCGAGGATTGCAAGAGCGCCTATATGCTCTCCTGGCGGCTCGGCCTCAAGGCCAATGCGCTTTACCGCGACGGCTCAAAGCTTTCGCAGCCCTTGAGCAGCCAGCTCATCTCCGACAGCGACGAGGAGGTGGAGGAGGCGGTCGAGGCGCTGATCGCGTCGAACGCGCCCGCCCGCGCCTCGGCGGTTGCCGAGAGGATCGTCGAACGCATCGTCGAGAAGATCGAGCATGTGCGCGACCGCGAGCGCGAGCGCCTGCCCGACCGCCGCAAGGGCTACACGCAAAAGGCGGTCGTCGGCGGCCACAAGGTCTATCTGCGCACTGGCGAATATGCCGATGGCCGCTTGGGCGAAATCTTCATCGACATGCATAAGGAGGGCGCGGCCTTCCGCTCGCTCATGAACAATTTCGCGATCGCGATCTCGGTCGGCCTGCAGTATGGCGTGCCGCTTGAGGAATATGTCGATGCCTTCACCTTCACCCGCTTCGAGCCCGCGGGACTTGTGCAAGGCAATGACGCGATCAAGAACGCGACCTCGATCCTCGACTATATTTTCCGCGAGCTGGCGATCTCCTATCTCGGCCGCAACGATCTCGCCCATGTCGATCCCTCCGAGATCGGGCATGATGTGCTGGGCAGGGGGGAGGATACCGGCCGCGCCCTGGGCCGGCCCGCGCCCGGAGGCGAGCGCGGCGCGGGGCCTTCGGGCACGGCGAAATTCGTCTCGCGCGGCTTTGTGCGCTCCAAGGCCGATAAACTCATGCTGGTGCAGGGCGGCGCGGAGGCGCGCGGCGCGCAGGCTGCAACCGCGCTCAAAAGCGATCTCGAACGGGAAGTTGAAGCCGAGCTTGGCGGGCTCGAATGGACGACGCCCGCCGAGCGCGCGACGGTCGCCGAAAAGCGCAGCCAGGCGCGGATGAAAGGCTACACGGGCGAGGCCTGCGGCGAATGCGGAAACTTCACGCTCATCCGCAACGGCACCTGCTTGAAATGCGACACCTGCGGCGCGACGAGCGGGTGCAGCTAGGATGTAAGGAAATCTGGCGCAACCGGACAAAATGTTTTCACGTGAAACACTTTTGTCCGGTTATGGCCGGAAATCTTACAAGGCGACCCACATGGCGCGGCTGAGAGAAGCGGGATTGCGCGGAAAGCTGGTATTTTAATCCGATAGTCTGGGTCTCCATAATGGCAAATCGAAAAGCGAAGAACGTGGCAGCCAAGGAATTTCAGGGCGGCGCAATTTCATCGCCTCAGGCAGATGACGGCTCGCTTCCGAGATGATCTCAAGACCGCGCTCAATGAGCCAGCGCTTCTGCCAATCGCCCGCAAAATGGTCCAGCGAGATTCCGGCTAATATGCTGCGAATGCGCCCGGCGGCTCGATCATATCGGCCAGTCTCGGCGAAAAGCTGCGCTCCTTCATCAGAAAATACGCACGGCCGAATCTTCGATCTCTTGTTTTTAGAGAGGATGAAGGCTCTCTCTTGCATGAGATCGGCCTTTTGACCGGGAATAGCAGCAGCGCGCCCCTTTACATCCATCAGCTCAAAGAGGCCAAGCGCACCCCTCTGATGATCGAAGAAGAGATCGATGTCTGAGGTCTCTCCTGCCTCGCCGAGGGCCGTTCAGCGGAACGGATAAAGATGCTCGACGCCGCGCCGGCGCAATTCGGCTTCGCGCTTCTGCAGCCGGTTGATTACTTCGTCGCGCCTCATGACCATAAGAGGCCAAAAGGCCAGCCCGGCTTTCAATATTGCCTTTCCGCGCCTCTTTCTAAAGCACGGCCGTTTGGATGGCCGCGCGCATGGCTTCGCTTCGCTTGCAATGACGTCCCCCACTGGGCGGCGCTCCACAGGCTTCGAGACGCACGCTGCGCGCTCTTCAGCCTTCAGGACGGCCGCTCCGCGGCCTCCTCAGCATGAGAGGTTGCAGATGGCAAGGAAATGCCGGGGCTGACCTGTGGAATGACTTCCCCCCCTCGCCCTGTGGAGCCGCCAAAGGCGGCGTCTCGATAGGCGGGGAACACATGCGCCTTGCGCTCAGGAAAGCGTCTTAGAGATGCGCCCCCTCCCGGGGCCAGCGCCTGCCGGGGCTCCTCTGGGCTTTGGCCTTAGGCCAGAAAGGTTTATGATCGTTCAGGCCTTTACCTTAGGAGCGCGCCATGGCGCATCGCATATGGCTTTTCCTCCTCGCGTTCACACCGCTTGCCGCGACAAGCCCGGCCCAGGCGGGCGGCCTGCCCCAGCGCATCGGCGAATGCGCCGGGACGCGGATCAAAGAGGTAAGCACGCGCCTCACCGATGGGGCAACCGGCAAGCCGGTGCCGGGCTCCGGCAGCGCGGTAAGCTTTGAGAACGGGGGCTACCAGGTTTCCTACGATACCGTGCCCGCCCTCGAGCAGTCACGGGCAGGCGACCCAGTGCGCATGTGCCTCGTCGCCATCCCCAAGAATTGCCCCAAGGGGGATGACCGCGGCCGCCAGTACAAGACAACCAATCTGCGCACGCATAAGAGCTGGACGCTGAGAGATTCACAGCATCTCTGCGGCGGCGCCTGAGCCGCTTTATGGCCCCCTCAGGCTGCAAGGCGCAGTCTTCGCCTGCTCCTCAGAATGAGGGGGCAGGAGCTAAAGCCGGGGCCTTGCCATGGCCCCGCGGCTCCTTGATGCAGGACGCTTGACGCGCCCGCGATGACCGGGCACACCGCCTTGCCGCGATCAGTCCGGACCACATGTCCCACAATACTTTCGGCCATCTCTTCCGCGTCACGACCTTTGGCGAGAGCCATGGGCCCGCGATTGGCTGCGTCGCCGATGGCTGCCCGCCTCTGATCCCGCTCGAAGCAGCCGATATCCAGCGCGAGCTCGACCGCCGCCGCCCCGGCGCCTCGCGTTTCACGACACAGCGCCGCGAGGCCGACGAGGTCAAGATCCTCTCTGGCGTCTTTTTCGACGAGAGAACCGGCCGCCAGGTCACGACAGGCACGCCCATCGGCCTCTTGATCGAGAACACCGATCAGCGCTCGAAGGACTATGAGGCGATCAAGAGCCTCTACCGGCCGGGCCATGCCGATTTCACTTACGACGCGAAATACGGCATCCGCGATTACCGGGGCGGCGGGCGGTCCTCGGCGCGCGAGACCGCGACGCGCGTCGCAGCAGGCGCCATCGCACGCAAGATCATCGCGCCGGTCAGGGTGCGGGGCGCGCTGGTGCAGATCGGCCCGCACAAGATCGACCGCGCCAATTGGGACTGGGAGGAGGCGGGCCGCAATCCCTTCTTCTGCCCTGATGCAAAGGCCGCAGCCTTTTTCGAGACCTATCTCGACGGCATCCGCAAGAAAGGCTCTTCCATTGGCGCGGTGATCGAGATTGTGGCTGAAGGGGTGCCGCCGGGCTGGGGCGCGCCCGTCTACGGCAAGCTCGATGCCGAATTGGCGGGCGCTCTCATGTCGATCAATGCGGTCAAGGGCGTGGAGATCGGCGAGGGCTTTGCGGCGGCGGCGCTCACCGGAGAAGAGAATGCCGACGAGATGCGCCGCGGGGAAGATGGCGCGCCTTATTTCCTCTCGAACCATGCAGGCGGGATTCTTGGCGGCATCTCGACCGGCCAGCCCATTGTCGCCCGCTTCGCCGTCAAGCCGACGTCCTCCATCTTGCAGCCGCGCCGGACAGTTGACAGCTCAGGGAGAGAGGCCGGGATCGTGACCAAGGGGCGCCATGATCCCTGCGTCGGCATCCGTGCCGTGCCGGTTGGGGAAGCGATGGTGGCCTGTGTGCTCGCCGACCAGTTCCTGCGCCACCGCGGTCAGGTTGGAGAAAGAGCGACCCGGCCTTTTAGGCCTCGGGGGGAGAGCGCGGCATGAGGGAGCCGGCCGCAGACTCAGCCCGCGCCTGCGCGAAAAGATTTTGCGAAACCTATGGACTCGAGGCGCCCATCCTCCTCGCGCCGATGGCGGGGGCAAGCCCGGTTGCTTTAAGCGCTGCGGTTGCTAATGCCGGGGGCATGGGGGCATTAGGCGCCTTGTTAACGCCGCCCGGGGACATCCTGGCCTGGGCCGAATCGTTCCGGAGCGAGAGCCAGGGAAGCTTTCAGCTCAATCTTTGGATACCGGGACCGCAGCCTGCGCGCAATGCAGCCGCGGAAGGAAGAGTCCGGCGCTTTCTGGCGGGCTGGGGTCCAGCGGCTGGGCCGGAGGCGGCCCTGGCGAAGCTCCCGGATTTCGAGGCTCAATGCGCCGCCCTTATCGCCGCAAAGCCCCGCGCCGCTTCCTCGATCATGGGACTCTTTCCGTCTCATTTTGTTCAAGAGCTCAAGCGCCAAGGCATTGCCTGGTTTGCAACGGCAACGACGCTCCGCGAAGCCATAGAAGCCGAAGAGGCCGGGGCTGACGCGGTCATCGCGCAGGGTTTCGAGGCTGGCGGCCACCGCGGCAGCTTCGATCCTGCTGCGGCCGGGCGCCAAAGCATTGGGCTTTTTGCCCTTATCCCGCGCCTTGCCAGCAGGCTCTCTGTCCCTGTTATCGCAGCGGGCGGAATCGGCGACGGCCGGGGAGCTGCTGCCGCGCTGACCCTTGGCGCATCGGCCGTCTCGATTGGCACCGCATTTTTGCGCAGCCCCGAGGCGCAAATTCATCCGGCCTGGGCGGCGGCTCTGGCCGGACTTGAGCCCGAGGAGACCGTTCTGACCCGAGCCAATACGGGCAGGCTCGGCCGCTGCATCTGTAACGCTTATGTCAAAGCAGCCATGAGCGGGGAAGCCCCGGAGCCCCTGCCCTATCCCTTTCAAAGCGGTCTCACGCAAGCGATGCGGGATCAGGCGCGGCAAGCCAATGACATCAACCGTATGCAAGCCTGGGCAGGGCAGTCCGCGGCAATGGCAAGGCAAGAGCCGGCAGGCAGCATCCTGCGCCGGGTCTGGCAGGAAGCACAGTCTTTGCTTCCCTGAGGCGCTTCGCCCGGAATTGCCGGAAGCGGCAAGGCTTCATAGCTATTGAGCGGGAAGACGGGCAACCGGCGCGGCCAGCACGGCGCCGGCGCGCAAAAGAGCAGAGGAGACGGATTTCATGGTCCATCCGGTCACCGGGGCGATCGAAGCCATCGCGCGGGGGGAAATCGTCATCGTAACCGATGACGGCGACCGCGAGAACGAGGGCGATCTCGTCTGCGCCGCGTCTCTTTGCACCACGGACAAAATGGCCTTCATCATCCGCAACTGCTGCGGCATCGTCTGCGCGCCCATCACCGCCGCTGACGCGAAAAGGCTGAACCTTCAGCCAATGGTCGCGGCGAATGAGGCGCCGCATGGCACGGCCTTCACGGTTTCTGTCGATGTCAGGCATGGGCTGACAACGGGAATCTCGGCCGAGCAGCGCGCAAACACGGTCCGCGCCCTTGCGAGCCCCGCTATGGGTCCGCAGGATTTCGTCCGCCCCGGCCATGTCTTCCCGCTCATAGCGCAGGAAGGCGGCGTGCTCATGCGCTCGGGCCACACGGAAGCGGCCGTCGATCTCTGCCGGCTCGCAGGACTGCCTCCCGCCGGGGTCATCTGCGAGCTGACCAATGACGACGGCACAGTCATGGCCGGGCCGCAGATCGAGGCTTTCGCGTCGAAACACCGCCTCAAGCACACCTCCGTTGCAGACCTTATTTCCTACCGCCAGGCACGGGAGAAGATTGTCGAAAGGATCCGGACCTTTCAAGTCATGGGCACAAGCGGGCCGCTTACGGCCTATGCCTATGTTACTCCTTTCGATCCGGTCCAGCATTTTGCCTTTGTTCAAGGCGAGATCGGCGATGGCCGCGATATTCCGGCAAGGCTCCACCGCGTCGATATCGTCGAGGATGTGATTGGCGGCGGCGAGAGCATCCGCAAGACGTTCGAAGGATTCAAGCGGGATGGCCGCGGCGTGTTCATCTTTCTTCGCGACGGCTCTGCCGGTGTTCCGGCGCATATTTCCGGCACGGAGAAACCGGATTCGGAAACAAAACGCCTCAAGGAGTGGCGCGACATCGGCCTTGGGGCTCAGATTTTGCGCGACCTGGGAATTTCCTCGATCCGCCTGCGCACCGGCAGGCCCATGAACTACATTGGGCTTTCGGGCTTCGGTATCGAAATTTCATCGACCGAGGGGCTGGAATAGCGCTGCGGCCGCGGAGGAAAGCGCAGAGCAGCAGCGCGCCGCGCTTCTTACGCGCTTCTGCTTGGCACCCCAGAAGGAAGGCCAGCGCGAGGGGCCCTCGCGTTACCGCCCAGCCAGGAACCGGATCGTCAAGACCTGTCCGCCTAGGCAGACCGTGTTCGGCTGAACCTTGTTCTCAGGCGGCTCGAACATCGGATAAAAGTAAGCGTTCTGGCAGTTCGGCCCGCCCTGGCATTGCGAATTGGGGTTGCCGCATTTCGTGGGATAATTCGCTGGCCCATAGGCGGTGCCTGGCGGCCCTTGGCAGGTGTAAACCGTCTTGCCGTTGCAAGCGATCGAAACAGGCAGATTGTAAGAAGCGCCGCCTGTATTGGCGCATTGGTTCTGCTTCCACAAAGCATCGGTGCATGTTGACGGAATGACGCTAATGTCGAACCAGACGCAATTTCCCTTGTTGAAACAGCCAGGATTACTGGCGGGCTCGAAATTCGTCTCCACCATGGTTTGATGATTTGCTTGCGCGTTGAAGCAATCGGCAGGGACCGCATTCAATGTGGCGCAAAAACGCGAGGCCACAGCATTGCTTTTGACCTTGGCAACGCAGACGGCGCCAGAGGCGATCTTCGCCCCCGTGCCTGACTTTGTGCATCCAGCGCCCCAAGTGATGGGGCCCGGCTTGTGATCGCTCGTTGTGAAGCCCACAAAAATGGGGACAGGGCGGGCGTTGACGATGCGGACCGTGCCTTGATCCGCGCCGCCAAGAAGCGAGGGGTTGCAGGCTTTCACGGCAACGGCTTTGATCTGCAGATTGGTAATTGGCAGCTGGTTGCCATTCTGATCTTCGAAAAAAGGCTCACTCGAGCCATTGCTGGGGCAAATCAGAGTCAAGCTGTCCGGAGCAGCCCCGGCCGCCGGGAAGAGCAGAAAAGAGAAACGCAAGGGCAAAGAGGAGCATCGCAGGCCCAGTGGCGGCAGGAGATGACAAAAGCTGCCGGAATCTGAGTTCCGCCTGCCGCCCCAAAGTTCGGCGCAAGCCGCCCGGCCGGAACGCCTTCTGATTTAACATGCGCGTCCTCATGCCCGGCCTCCCCGCTTAAGGTATTGTAAAACCTTCAAATACGCATACGCCAAATTACGAATGACATCATACCTTAACATACATATAGCCGCACGGCTGGAGAAAGATACGTTTCTTAAGCAGTCCCGGCACGGGAGGCGCTGCGCTAATGCGGCGGCATGGGGATCCAGACCGGCGGCTTGCCGGGAAATTTCATACGCTTCAGAATAACCTCATTGGCAATATCGAAGGGTTTCAAATAGACATAGAAATTGTCCTTGCGCTCGAAGACATCGCCTCTTGGCATTCTGCTCGGGCTCACCAGCATCGATTCTGAAAAGCGGACGTGCATATAGTTCGGGAGCAGCTGGGTGAAATCCTTGACCCTTGCTTCAAAGACATAGCGGAAGTCGCTTTTTCCTTCGATTTTCGATATGCCGCCCGGATTGCTCTCAGACGCTTCAACCGGCACTTCCTGCCAGACCTTGCCAACCTGTATATAGGCCCGCATATCCGGCGGCATGACGTAAATGGGAGCGTCCCCTCTCGCATTCCGCAGAGACACCACAAGCTCGTAGCGTCCATCGCCCAGATCCTCGACCGATTGCACCTCGGCTTGCAGACGGGAAAGCGCCATATCCGCCATTTGCGCCTTTCTCTGCTCGCGCTCGAGCAGATGATTCTCCTGATATTTCGCGGCGCCAAAATTAGCGAGAAGAACGCCGCCGAGCATCACAGCCCCCCAGAATGCAAAAGGCTCCACGCTTCGCCAAAGCTCCGCGCCGAGGCGCGCGGCCGCTTGCGGCCCGGCAGGTGCTTTTGGCGGCAGCCGCGGCTCGTCCGGCAACGCCGCTGAACGGCGTGGCCGCGGTGCTGGCGCTGCCCTGGGGGCAGGAGGCTCCACGGTTTCGAGCACGCCGTCCCGCATCTCGAAAACACGCTCCGCATGGCTTGCGAGCGCTGGGCTGTGCGTGACAAGCACGAGACCGAAGCCCTCGCTTGCCTGCAGCTCTTCAAGAAGGGCCATGATTCCCGCTTCCGTATCCTCATCGAGGTCGCTCGTCGGTTCGTCGGCAAGTAGAAAAGACGGTGAATTGATCAGCGCACGGGCGATCGCCACCCGGCGCTGCTCCCCTCCGGAGAGACTCCCTGGAAAGGAATCCGCCCGTCCTGAAAGCCCTATGCGCGAAAGGAGATCGAAAGCCTTGGCATAAGCCCTTCCGGGCTCCATTGCGCGGCTGAGCAGCGCTGGGGCCGCGATATTGTCGAGAGCGGTCAGATTGGCGAGAAGGCTCGGGAATTGAAAGACGAACCCCGCCTGGCGGCTGCGGTAGAGGGCGCGCTCCTCTTCCGGAAAAGACCACATATCCGCCCCGTTCAACAAAAGCTTACCTGCCGTGGGCCTCATTAGCGCGCCGAGCATGGCAAGCAGCGTCGACTTGCCCGAGCCCGAGCGGCCAATGATGACCGCCTTATCGCCGGGGCAAAGATCGAGGCTCGCGCCGCGCACCGCAACGAAGGGCGGCGCTGAGCCGAAGATTTTCGTCAGTCCCTGGGCGGAAAGGATCAACTCAGCGCCCAGGCGTTTGAATGAGCGCATAAGGCTCCATGCGGCGCACGCGCCAGGCGGGGAGAAAGGCGCCCCCAGCGCCAAGAAGGGCCGAGCCCAAAAGCGCTGCGGCAGCCCCAGCCAGCAAGACCGCAAAGGGCGGCCAGAAGAAGGGAACCCCTAGAAGAGCAAAGTAGTAGCCGAGCGAGCGCGCAAACAGAAGCAGCAAAGCCGTGCCAAAGGCCAGGCCCGCAGCGCCTCCGAGGCCGGTGATCATCGCCGCTTCGGCAAGAAGGACGCGCATGATCTGCCCCGGCCGCGCGCCCATCGCCATCAAAAGCCCGATCTCCCGGTACCGCTCCTGAACAATCGCCGAGAACAAGAGTGACAGGACGAGCATGAGCGCAAGAAGCCCGGCCCCTGCAAAAGCGGCCATCCCGGTCAATAGCGCGTTGAGCGCCTGCCGCGAGGCGGTGAGGGAGGCATTGCCCTCAACGATCTTGATGCCGGGAAGCTGAGCAACCGCAAATTTCACCTCATCGAGCTTCGCGCTGGGGATCAGCCGCAAAAGAAAGGCGGAAACCCGGCCTGGCAACAGGCCCTCCCGGCAGAAATCTCCCTTGCCGTCTTCACTCTGGCGCGCATCCCCGGGCTCTGCTGGCCCTGCCGCGCTGGCGCCCGGCGGCGCGCTCGCCGGTGGGGCGAGAGCGGCAAGCGACTCAAAGCTTAAGAAATAGGAATTGTCGAAGGGGCCAACGCCTGTCGGCTCCAGCTTGCCATCAACTTTGAGCGTCTTGCCGCAAACGGCCAGCGCGTCTCCCATCCGCCCTGCAGCGCGGCTCCCGGCAATCACGCTCCCTAGCGTCAGCGGTCCGGGGATGCGGCTGCCGAGCCAAGGCAAAACGGAGAAGTCCACAGCCGGATCAAAGGCGATCAGATTAACCGGACGTCCCTCGATTTCGGTTGTCACGATGCGCTGCGGCGCGGCAGCCTCGATCCCGGGAATGGCGGCAAGAGATCTTGCAAGCGCCGCATCCATGGTGGCGCCCGTCGGCTGGACCGTGAGCAAGCTCGCGGTGATATTGACGAGCGTTTCGCGGGGCACGGCGGCGAGGTCCGCGCCCATCCGCGAGAGGCTTGCCGCCACGCCTGCCTTGAGCGCAAGGCCCAGCACGAAACCTGCAAATGCCGCCCCCGCCGCCAGCATCACAGCAAGCCCGAGAAATAGCGTGCGCATCCGCCGCCGCCCGGCATTTTGCGCGGCGAGCCGGGTCAGCAGCCATGCTTCGCGCCATCTTCTGGCTGCGCTGCCATCAGAACCCTTCTGCCTCAATCCACGCCGCAGCAAGAAACTCGCCCGCGGCTTAGAGCGTGCAGGACCGGGTGTGCTTCATGTGCTCAAGCTCTGTGGGAACGATGACACAGTCATGATGGCCGCCGTTGCTCGGCCAGATTCCCACAAGCTCGTCCGTCTCGGCGTCGATAAAGGCGATGCCGCTCGCAAGGCGCTGGAAGCCGCTGAAGACGCCGATCACATATTTCCCGTCATAGGTCACAGCAAGCGTCTGCATGTCAGGGCCGATCCCCTGAATCTCCTTCTTAATTTTCCATGTTTTCGTGTCGACCACCATCACCCCGCTCGACGCTGGGGCCGGGTGCAGAACCGAGAGATAAAGCTTCGAGCCGTCCATGGAAAAGACCATATGGAAGGGGTTCGGGTATTTTCCCCGCCACAAGGGGTCTTCGATATGCGCGATCTTTTTCCAATTGCGCGGATCTGGATCGCTCGAATCAAAGACCGAGCAATTATTTTCGCGCAGATTGTTCATCATGCACAAAAATCTTCCATCAGGCGAGAAGCCAATCTCATGCCCCGGCGAGAAGATCTTGTCGAAAGTGACTTGCCAGTGGTCATTGTCGATTTTGACGACGGGATATTGATCTGGAGAATCCTTGTTGAACTGAAGGAAGGTCACGGGCTCGAAATCGTTTTCTGCGTCAAGGATCACTTGCCCGCCGCAGAGCCTGACGACGGTTGAGGCCCAGCGGCCCGACGGATGCCAGATCGTGCCGTCGGCGCCCGAGAGATGATGGGGGTCGTCGCCAGGGATCGTTCCCTCCTCGACGAACAGCTCTCCCATGGGCACCATTTCCCATTCAATCTTCTGCCCCTTGGTGCCCAGATAATCGTATTTTCCCGTCACCGGATCGGGATAGATTTTTGAGATTTTGAGGGTGCCCCCATTCCGCCAGCCCATGGCCAAATTCAGGTCGTTGGGCTCCCAGTCGAATTTGAGCGCGGCGATGACCCGTGAGGTCCGCCTGTCGAAGCAAGCAGCGATGTCCTTCTGGCCATCGGTGACGAAATAGCGCTCGGCCGTCTTTGGATCGATCGTGACATGGACGCCAAGGCCGAGGCCCGTCGTCTCAGACACATTTTCCATGACTTCCATCTGGCTGCCGTCAAACCGGACTCGGTAGATGTTGAACCCCTCGGCGGGCGTCTCAATGTTTGTTGGAATGCCGTAGATGAGGGAGTTCTTGCCCCCTTGCGTGCTGTTGACCCATTCGAATCCCTTCGCCGGATCGGCGCTTGGGAAGGCGCAAAGATGGTGTGAGATCGGATTGAAATCGCCATAGGTCCAGTAGCTGATCCAGGCGAGCGCACGGCCTGTGCTGAGATCGACGGCGTAAGTGCCGCCGCCGAGCTTCGTCGGCATCAAGAGGACCCAGTTGCCGAAGCTCCTGCCGCGGATATCCGCCTTTGGATTGACAAGCTCGCGCTCAATGTGGTGGCGCTGCGCCTCCGTGTAAGTCGCCCCGGCGTGCTGAAAGCCATGCGTCGTGACCGAGGGGCCATCGAGTATCGAATAACCAAGCGCGGCCGCCTCCCCGGCTGCTGCCGTGCCCGCCACCTTCGTCAAGAAACTCCGGCGGTTTAATTTGAGGGGGCCTGCTGCATCCTCGCGCCCCGGCAGAACCGTCAATTGCTGCCTAGCGCGCTTTTGCTCCTCCTGCGCCCGCTTCGCATCGAGATAGGCAAGAAACTCAGCGTGGTCCTGCCGCGTCACCTCGGCTTTGCGATCGAGATAACGCTGCTCCGGAGAAAGCCCGGCACCGGCTTGGCCATCCAAGCTTTCTTGCATCGCGATAGGAAGAGTTGAAGGGGGGGCCTGCTCCCCGGCGTCTTTCAAAAGCGGCCTTGCGGCCTTGCGCGGCTCAGACATCGTTCAGCCTGCACCCCTCCCCGCATGTCACACCGTGATGCGGCATGACACAGATATGAAACCGCCACTTTCCCGGGTCCGGGCCCGGAAGGGAATAAATTTTTTTATGACCACATAACACTTTACCAATGCCCGGATTGTCAAGGCCGACCTCGATCTGCAGGTGGTCTCATGGGGAGGGGCAGGCACAACGCCTTTGCGGCAGGCTGCGGATCTTTCCTTTGCGAGGCCCTAGCCGTGCTCCCGCATGGCCTCGTCAATCCGTGCTTCCAGCACCCGCGGCCGCAAGAGAATAAGCGCCCCCCGCGTCTTTTCGATGAGCCCCTCCGCGGCCAGGGCCGAAAGCTCGCGAGTCACTTGCTCGCGCCTGCAGCCGATCCGGGCGGCAAGGACGTGATGCAAAGGAGGTGGCGTCAGAGCGCGCTCCTCTGGCCGCCCGGGACGGGGATGGGCCATGCGCAAAAGCTCCGAATAGAGGCGGTGCTTGAGATCAAAGACGGCGTGCTCCGCGAGCCGCGCATTGAGCTCCCGGACGCGGCCCGTCAGGAGCCTCAGGATCCTTTCGCAAATTGTGGGCGAGGAGAAGATGATCTGCCGGAAGACGCTCACCGGCATGATGCAGAGCTCAGAATTCGTCAGAGCCGTCACATTGGCCGAGCGCTTGGCGCCATCGATGGCGGCCATTTCGCCGAAGAACTGGCCAGCTTTTGTTTCGCCCAAGATGATCTCTTTGCCCGCAGCCGTGCGCAGCAAGATCCTGACTTCGCCAGAGATAATAAAATAAACGTCCGACGACTCATCCTCAAAGTCGACGACCGTCTCCCCCTGCTTATATTTGCGCCAGGTGCAGCTGCGGTCGAACTTTTCAAAATCCAGATCGGCAGTATCCTTGAAGAATGGGACACGGGCCAGGGTCTGCATCAGCGCCAATTCCATCGCAATGGGCCGAAAAGGCTTAGGGGAGCCCGGCTCCGGATACCACAAGCGCAGCGCGGAAGGCACCCCGTATTAGGGGCCGCTGCTGTCGTGCCTGCGGGAGCGGAAGCTACCGCACAAAGCCCAAAATGTCCTTCACCCCGGCCATCGTCTTTGCGGCAAGAGCGCGGGCGCGCGCCGCGCCATCGGCTAGAATGCTGTCGATATATCCGGGGTCGCGCGTCAGCCTCTTCATCTCGGCGCCAATTGGCCCGAGCCTCGTCACCGCGAGCTCGACGAGCGCCGCTTTGAAGGTCGAAAAGTTGGCGCCGCCGAAACTGTCGAGGATTTCCTGCTTTGTCTGCCCGTTGAGCGCGGCAAAGATCCCGACAAGATTGTCGGCCTCCGGCCGGTGCTTCAGCCCCTCGGTTTCGGCGGGGAGCGCCTCCGGATCCGTCTTTGCTTTACGAATTTTCTGCGCGACCGTATCCGCATCGTCGGTGAGATTGATCCGCGAATAATCGGAGGGATCGGATTTCGACATCTTCTTCGAGCCATCGCGAAGGCTCATCACGCGCGTGGCGGGACCCTGGATCAGCGGCTCGGGCAGAGGGAAGAACGCATCGCCATGGCCGTGCGCCTGGATCGAATCCGCAAAATCGAGATTGAATTTTTGCGCAATGTCCCGCGCGAGCTCGAGATGCTGCTTCTGATCCTCCCCGACGGGCACATGGGTCGCGCGATAGGCGAGAATGTCGGCCGCCATTAGACAGGGATAGGCATAAAGGCCGACGGAAGCATTCTCGCGGTCCTTGCCAGCCTTCTCCTTGAACTGGGTCATGCGGTTGAGCCAGCCGATGCGGGCAATGCAGTTGAAGACCCAGGCAAGCTCGGCATGCTCGGCGACCTGGCTCTGGTTGAAGATGATATGCTTCTTGGGATCGATGCCGCAAGCGATGAAAGCTGCCGCGACCTCCCTAATGCTCGCTTTCAGCTCTGCGGGCTTTTGCGGAACGGTGATCGCATGGAGGTCAACGACGCAATAAATGCAATCATGGGTGTTCTGCAGCTCGACAAATCTGACGATGGCGCCGAGATAATTCCCAAGGTGCAGGTTGCCCGTCGGCTGCACGCCGGAAAATACCCGTTCCGCAAACTTTGCCATGCCCAAGGGGCTCCTAAGGATCAACGCTGTGACGATGCCTTATTGCGCCCCGCAGCCCCGCTGGCAAGAGCATGCCCTTCCCGCCAGGCGGCTCGCCGCCTCGAGGCCGGGCGGCATCAACGATCAAAGAATGAAACGGCTCAAATCCGCATTCTTGGCGAGACTGCCAATATTTTTCTCGACAAAGGCTGCGTCAATCTCGATCCGCTCGCCGAATCTGTCGGAAGCCGTGAAGCTCACCTCGTCCAAAACCCTCTCCATCACCGTCTGAAGGCGGCGCGCGCCGATGTTCTCAACCGATGAATTGACCTGCACGGCAATCCTTGCCACCGCATTGATCGCCTCTGGCGTGAAGACAAGCTCGACTCCCTCGGTTTGCAGCAAGGCCTGGTATTGCTTGATAAGGCTGGCTTCGGTCTCGGTGAGGATGCGGCGGAAATCCTCCTCGTTTAGAGGCGAAAGCTCCACCCGGATCGGCAGCCTTCCTTGCAGCTCGGGCAAGAGGTCGGAAGGCTTCGAGATATGGAAGGCGCCGGACGCGATAAACAAGATATGATCCGTTTTGACAGCGCCATGCTTGGTGGAGACAGTCGTTCCCTCGATCAGTGGAAGAAGATCGCGCTGCACCCCCTCGCGGGAGACATCGCCGCCCATCCGCCCCTCGCGCGCGCAAATTTTGTCGATCTCGTCGAGAAAGACGATTCCGTTGTTTTCGACCTCCCGGATCGCTTCTTGCACGATCTGATCCTGATCGATGAGCTTGTCACTTTCTTCTACGATCAGAGGGTCATAGGCGTCCTTGACAGTGGTGCGGCGGGGCTTTGTCCGGCTGCCAAGCGCCTTTCCGAAGATGTCTCCTATCGAAATCGCGCCGATCGCCGAGCCGGGCATGTTCGGAAGCTCGAACATCGGCAGCGCCGAGGCTGGCTGAGCGACCTCGATCTCGATCTCCTTGTCGTCAAGCTCGCCAGACCGCAGCTTCCTGCGGAACGTATCCCGCGTGGCCTGTGAGGCGCTGGTGCCGACAAGGGCGTCGAGCACGCGCTCCTCTGCCGCGAGCTGGGCGCGGGCGCGGACTGACTTGCGCTTCTCCTGCTTCGTCATGGCAATCGCCGTCTCGACGAGATCCCTAATGATCTGCTCGACATCGCGCCCAACATAGCCGACTTCAGTGAACTTCGTGGCCTCGACCTTTAAGAAAGGCGCGCCGGCAAGCTTAGCAAGCCTTCGGGAAATCTCCGTCTTGCCGCAGCCTGTCGGGCCGATCATCAGAATGTTCTTCGGCAGCACCTCCTCACGCATCGGCCCTTCGAGGCGCAGGCGGCGCCAGCGGTTCCTGAGCGCAATCGCCACGGCGCGCTTTGCGTCCTTTTGCCCGACGATGAAGCGGTCGAGCTCAGAGACGATCTCGCGCGGGGAGAAATCGGTCATTGCAGAGGCTTTCCTGTCGATGACGTCATTTCGACGCGATGGACTCGATCACGAAATTGCTGTTCGTATAGACGCAGATCCCAGCGGCGATTTCGAGCGACCGGCGGGCGATCGTCTCCGCGTCGAGATCGGTCGCAAGCAGCGCCCGGCCCGCGGCCAGCGCAAAATTGCCGCCTGAGCCTATCCCCATCACGCTGCCATGGCCATCCGATTCCGGCTCAAGAACATCGCCTGTGCCGGAGAGAACCAATGCCGTCTGGGAATCGGCAACAAGCATCATCGCCTCGAGCCTGCGCAGATAGCGGTCCATCCGCCAGTCCTTGGCAAGCTCCACGCAAGAGCGCATGAGCTGGCCCGGATACTGTTCAAGCTTCGTTTCCAGGCGCTCGAAAAGGGTGAAGGCATCCGCCGTCGCGCCGGCAAAGCCCGCGATCACCTCGCCCTTGGCGAGGCGGCGCACCTTTTTTGCATTCCCCTTGACGATGGTCTGGCCCATCGAAACCTGGCCGTCGCCGCCGATCACCGTCCGCCCGTCCTTTTTGACCATGATGATTGTCGTGGCATGCCAGCCGGCCCGGCCAGCAGGAAGATCATGCATCGGTTTTCTCAACAACGGCGCGCAGCGCAAGAAAAGGGCAAAATGCCGGCCCTGGAAGACCGTTCATCCTGGAAGACCGTTCATCTATGAGCTTATCTGGCGCGGCGCAAGGGAGGCAGCGGCTTAGGCCAGACGGCTCGCAAGACGCAGGCCCCGGCGGGCGCAATGAGTAGCCAAGGGGGCTGTAAATTGATAGAGCATCGCGAAAGGCACAGGGATCCTCATCCGGCGGGCCGGAAGAAACGCGAACCGGTTGCTAGGTGAATTCATGCGGAAAGGCGCGGTCTCACGCAAGACGAAGGAAACCGATATCACTATCGGGGTCAATCTCGACGGCACGGGCCTTGCCAAAATTGCGACCGGCATCGGCTTTTTTGACCATATGCTGGAGCAGCTCGCCCGCCATTCGCTCATCGATATGGAGATTTCGGCCAAGGGGGACCTTCATATCGATCAGCATCACACGGTCGAGGACACCGGGATCGCGCTTGGCCAAGCCGTCCGTCAGGCGCTCGGGGACATGGCTGGAATTGCACGCTTTGCCGATGTGCATGTCCCGATGGACGAGACTCTTACGCGCGTCGCTGTCGATATTTCCGGGCGGCCGTTTCTCGTTTTTAAGACAAACTTCCCCCAGGCCAAGATCGGCGGTTTCGACACCGAGCTCGTGCGCGAATTCTTCCAGGCCTTTGCCACCCATGCCGCGATGAACATCCACGCCGAAACGCTTTACGGGAAGAATTCTCACCATATCGCGGAATCCTCATTCAAAGGCTTGGCCTGCGCGCTTCGCCGGGCGATCGAGATCGATCTGCGCCGGAAGGGCGCCATCCCGTCAACAAAGGGGTCGCTTGCCGGCTAAGCGACATTTTTATCGTATAAAAACGAAAGTTAGCCCTGACTTAAAATTGTCCAAGATCCTTGGAAATTTCAGGGGGTTACATTCGATCCCCTGGAAACCGATATGCTTTGCCCCCAGCGCCCTCTGCTAATTCTCTCCCTCTGCCTGGCCCTTCCTGCTGCGGCTCGAGCCCAAGCGGCTGAAGCTTGGAACGGTGAGGCGGAAAACGCCAAAAAAAGCCAATACACGCTCTTTAATCCGGTGCCGGACGGCCTCATGCGCAAATTCACCACGGACCGCCCCCACACGACGGAGAGCCCCTTTACGGTCGACGCCGGCCATCTTCAGGTCGAGTCAGGCCTGTTGAGCTACGCTCTGTCGCAGGCCGATTTGGAAGGCGCGACGACGCAAGACTTCGATGTCGTGGCGACCAACTTCAGGATTGGGGTGACAAATTCCGCCGAAATTGACTTTATTCTACAGCCCTATGGAATCTCACATTCGAAAAGCCTCGACGGAGGCCCGGTGATAAGGAGCTCCGGCATGGGCGGCGCGCAAATCCGTGCCAAGCTCAACCTTTGGGGTGATGACAGTTATGGAGAGCCCGGCTCCAGCGCCTTCGCGCTACTTCCTTTTGTCAGCCTTCCCACCGACCGGACCAATGGCGTCAGCCCTGCTTTTGTCGAGGCCGGAGTGGTTGGATTATTCGAGGTCAAACTCACCGACATTATCAGCCTCGAAATCAACGACGGCGTGCTTTACTTGCGAGACGGCGGGGACCCTTCATATCATGCGGAATTGCTGACGACAGCAAACATCGAGTTCGAGTGGACGGAAACTTTCGGCACCTATTATGAGGTCGTGGCCCAGATCGGAAGGAACGATCCGATGGGCGATATAGGCTTTGTCGGCACTGGCGCCACCTATCTATGGAGCGAGAATGTGCAATTGGACGCGGGCGTCAACTTGGGGTTCACGCCTGCTGCTGGGCGCATCAACCCCTTTGTTGGCCTGACAATGCGCTTTTGAGACGCGGCGCCGCAGCCGCCGCGCCGAGAGATGGTAAGTTGCTTGATCGGCGCCTTCTCGCCCAGGGCAAAGACCGGGTGAGCGCAAGCGCTGTTCATTGCGGCAAAGACGCGCTAATACCCCTCACGCAGAGACGGCATGGGGAACCGGCCGTCTCAACCGCCAAGCGAAACAGCATCATGGCCCTATATTCCATTTATCTCAGGGAAGGCGTGCCCGGCACCGAGCCCGATGCGGCCGCGGTTTGCCAAGCCTTTAGCTGGAAGGCTTTCTTTTTTGGGCCTCTGTGGCTCGCTGCGCACCAGCTTTGGGCAGGGCTCGCGCTTTGGTCGCTCGCCTATTTCTTGCTCTTGGCAGCAGCAGCAACCTATATCTCCGCAGGGGCGATTTCCCTGATTGCCCTCTTCCTGCAAATCCTTTTGGGTCTTGAAGCGGGCCGCCTGAAAGAGGCAAAGCTCGAATCCCAAGGCTGCCGTCTTGCGGCCATTGTCGCGGCGCGCGGCCTCGAGGAGGCAGAACTCGCTTTTTACCGCCGCTTCGAGGCGCCGCAGGACACGCCCGCGGATGCCTCATTTGGCCAGGCCCTGTGAGGCGGCGCCTGTGGATGTTGCTATCGTCGATTACGGCTCGGGCAATCTACACTCTGCCCGCAAGGCCTTTGAGCGCGCCGCGCGCGAGGCGGGTTCTGCCGCCGCCATCGCTGTGACCAGCGATCCTTCCGCCGTCTTGAAGGCGGACCGCATCGTCCTGCCGGGGGTCGGGGCTTTTGCGGACTGCCGCCGCGGTCTCAATTTGGTGCCAGGAATGGTTGAAGCTATGAGCGAGGCCGTTCTCAACAAGGGACGGCCCTTTCTCGGCATATGCGTCGGCATGCAGCTCCTTGCAACACGGGGGCTTGAGCATCAGGTCACAGAAGGCCTTAACTGGATCGAGGGCGATGTTGAAGCCATCGACTCGCGAGCCGGCCAGTTGCGCATCCCGCATATGGGCTGGAACACGCTGACGCCGCGCGCCCGGCATCCGCTTCTGGAAGGCATCCCTCTCGGAGAGGATGGCTTTCATGCTTATTTTGTTCATTCCTACGCCTTCAAACCCTTGCAGGACACGAACATCCTGGCGGCCACGGATTACGGCGGCCCGATCGCCGCCATGATTGGCCGCGGCAATATTACAGGGACGCAGTTCCACCCGGAAAAGAGCCAGGCGCTGGGCCTGATGCTGATCGCTAATTTTTTGAGGTGGGCACCGTGAGGCTCTTTCCAGCCATCGATCTCAAGCAGGGCCGTTGCGTGCGCCTGGAAGAAGGCGACATGGCGCGCGCCACCGTTTTCAACGAGGACCCGGCAGCCCAAGCGAAGCTCTTCGAGGCTCAAGGGTTCGATTATCTCCATGCCGTCGATCTCGACGGCGCCTTTGCGGGCCGCGCGGTCAATGCGCCCGCAGTCGAGGCCATTCTTGCCGCCGTAAAAATCCCGGTCCAGCTTGGCGGCGGCATCAGGGATATGAAAGGCATAGAGAACTGGCTCAGCAAAGGCGTTTCCCGTGTCATCATCGGGACCCAGGCCGTGCGCGATCCCGCGCTTGTCCGTGAGGCGGCAAGACTTTATCCTGGCCGTATCGCCGTCGGCATCGACTCGCGCGGGGGCAAGGTTGCGGTCGAAGGCTGGGCGAAGACATCGGAGCTTACAGCCGTCGAACTCGCCAAACGGTTTGAGGATGCTGGAGTTTCGGCCGTGATCTATACGGATATCGCGCGCGATGGCGTCTTGAAAGGACTTAACATCGAGGCCACTTTGGCGCTTGCTTCCGTCTTGAGCATTCCGGTGATCGCCTCGGGCGGGCTTGCCTCGCTCGCGGATGTCGAGCGGCTGCTGCAACCCGATTGCGCAAAGCTCGAAGGCGCAATTGCTGGCCGCGCGCTTTACGATGGGCGGCTTGATCCCCGGGAAGCGCTGCCGCTTCTTCGCGGCGCCAAGGCCCTGGCATGAAGAAGGCGCGCCAGGCCTGGACATAGAAACATGCTAAAATGCCGCATCATCCCTTGCCTCGACGTCAAGGACGGCCGCGTCGTAAAGGGGGTCAATTTCGTTGATCTCAGGGACGCAGGCGATCCCGTCGAGTGCGCCATTGCTTACGACGCCGCGGGCGCCGACGAGCTTTGTTTCCTCGACATCACCGCAAGCCATGAGCGCCGTGCCATCATGCTTGACGTCGTCCGCCGCACGGCGGAGGCTTGCTTCATGCCGCTCACCGTTGGCGGCGGAGTGCGGTCTATCAAGGATATCAGAGCGCTGCTCCTCGCTGGCGCCGACAAAGTATCGATCAATACGGCGGCCGTGGCAAACCGCGGGATTGTGCGAGAGGCAGCGCAGAAATTCGGCAGCCAATGCGTCGTCATTGCCATTGATGCAAAGGCGGTGGCGCCAGGAAAATGGGAAATCTTCACCCATGGCGGACGCACCCCAACGGGAATCGACGCGGTTGCCTATGCGCGGGAGGCGGCGGCGCTTGGCGCAGGCGAGATTTTGCTGACCTCGATGGACCGGGACGGCACCAAGAAGGGTTTCGACCTTGCCCTCACCCGCGCCATTTCCAGCGCGGTGCAGGTTCCGGTCATTGCGTCGGGAGGGGCTGGCACGCTCGGCCATCTCGTGGAAGGAATCCGCGAGGGGGGCGCGAGCGCCGTGCTTGCCGCCTCGATTTTTCACTTTGGCGAATTTACCATCGCCGAAGCCAAAGCGTACATGGCGAAACAGGGCCTGCCGGTGCGCCTTGACGGTACAGGCACCAATTCGCGGGAGGTTTCGAGCGCTGCGAAGGAAGCCGCATTTGCCAGCATAGGAAAAGTCTCGTGAGCGGCTTCAGCCTTGGTGATCTCGAGGCCATCATCGCCGCGCGGGCAAGCGCCAGTGCCGCCGCCTCTTACACAAAGTCGCTGCTCGATGCTGGCCCTGCGCGCGCCGCCAAGAAGCTCGGTGAAGAGGCCGTCGAAACCGTTATTGCGGCCATCGAGCAGGATAAGGCGGCGCTGACCCGCGAAGCTGCGGATCTCCTCTATCACCTGCTTGTCGTTTTGCATCAAAACGCCATATCTTTAAACGATATTTGCGCCGAGCTTGAGCGGCGGACGGGCCGGTCTGGCCTTGCGGAGAAGGCCGCGCGCGCCGCTGGCCATGCTCCCGCCGAGGAATAAATGGACGCACGCGCTGTCCCGCCCCCCCTTTCGCCCTACCATCATTTCACGCGCGGCGAATGGGCGGCACTGCGCGCCGACACGCCCCTGACCCTGTCGATGGACGATCTGACGCGGCTGCGGTCGCTCGACGACCCGATCTCGCTCGAAGAGGTAGTGGCAATTTATCTCCCCCTTTCGCGCCTGCTCGCGCTTTACGTCGCGGCAACCCAGGGCCTCTATAAAGCAACGCAGCGATTCCTCGGCTCCGAGGATGGCAAAGTGCCTTATATCATTGGGATTGCGGGCTCAGTGGCGGCCGGAAAGTCAACGCTGGCGCGCGTCATGCAAGCGCTTCTCCAGCGCTGGCCGAACACGCCGAAAGTCGAGCTCGTCACCACGGACGGATTCCTCTACCCCAACGCGGTGCTCAAGCGCGAGGGCCTGCTCGACAAGAAGGGGTTCCCCGAAAGCTATGATGGCGCCAAGCTTCTTGCCTTTGTCTTCGATGTGAAGGCAGGCAAGCGCCATGTGCAAGCGCCTGTTTATTCACATGTCACCTATGACATCGTCCCAGGCGCGGCCATCACCGTCGACCGCCCGGATATTCTCATTCTCGAAGGGCTCAATGTGCTCTCGGCCAAGGACGGCCGGGCCAATCCTTTTGTCTCGGATTTTTTCGATTTTTCCGTCTATCTCCATGCGCGGGAGGAGGATCTCGAAAAATGGTTCATCTCCCGCTTCATGCGGTTGCGCGACACAGCCTTCCGCGATCCTCAATCGTATTTCAAGAAATATGCCGGCCTTAACGATCAGGAGGCGGAGGCAACCGCGCGCGGCATTTGGCAAAGGATCAATCTGCGCAATCTGCGCGAGAACATCCTGCCGACAATGCCCCGCGCAAGCCTCGTGCTTACCAAGGGGCCAGATCACATTATTACGGAAGTGGAGCTGCGGAAGCTTTAGGAAAAGCCCAACCGCAACTGCCGCGCCCTGCCTCCGCGGAACGCGCCCGCTTCTGCTTGCTGCCAAGGATAACCGGAACGGGGAACCCCATGAAGAACTTCTCCGATCTCTCAGAGCAGGAGATTCTTGCCCTTGCGATATCGCTCGAGGAGGAGGACAGCCGCGTTTACGATGAGTTCGCGCATGGCTTGCGCGACAACTACCCAAATACGGCAAAGATCTTTGCCGCCATGGCTCTCGAGGAAAGCGCCCACAGGCACCGCCTTCTTGACCTCTTCCGCGCGAAGTTCGGCGACCACATACCGCTCATCCGCCGGCAGGATGTGAAAGGATTTGTGGCCCGCAAGCCCATCTGGATGTCGCGGCCGCTCGGCCTCGACAAGGTGCGCGAGCAGGCCGAGGTGATGGAAGCGGAAACGAAGCGCTTCTACACGCTGGCAGCGCAGCGCTCGCAGGATGCATCAATCCGGCAGCTTCTTGGCGATCTCGCTGCCGAGGAGCGCAAGCACGAGGCCAAGGCGGAGGAGCTTGAGGCCGAGTTTGCTCCGCGCGAAGTGCGCGAGAAAGAGCATCAAGCGGAGCGGCGCCTTTTTGTGCTGCAAATCGTGCAGCCGGGGCTCGCTGGCCTCATGGACGGCTCCGTTTCGACTCTTGCGCCTTTGTTTGCGGCTGCCTTCGCAACGCGGGAAAGCTGGCCAACTTTCCTCGTGGGTCTTGCCGCAGCGATTGGCGCAGGGATTTCGATGGGCTTTGCCGAAGCGCTCTCGGACAATGGCTCTTTGACCGGGCGCGGCAGCCCATGGCTTCGCGGCTTCGTCTGCGGAGTGATGACGGCCATTGGCGGCCTTGGCCATGCGCTCCCTTATCTCATCCCGCATTTCTGGACCGCGACAGTCATCGCTGGCTCGGTTGTGCTCATCGAGCTTGGCGCGATTGCCTGGGTGCGCAACCGCTATATGGACACGCCTTTCCTCTCTGCGGCCTTCCAGGTTGTGCTGGGCGGTCTGCTTGTTTTCGCGACGGGCATTCTGATCGGCATGTCGTAGACAGGCAGTGGCAGCTTGAGCCCCTCGGCGGTGAGGCCCGCGCAGGAGAAATTGAGCTGCTGACGCAAGCGCCAGCCTGCCGTTAACCCGGTTGGCGCCAGCCCGCGTGAATGGCAAGCCCGGTCACAAGCGTGACGATCGCGCCCAGCGCAAGAATGAGCCGGAGTGTGCATCCAAGCACGCCGAATGCGGCGATGACCGCGAGAGTTACCGCGATTTCGATCAGTAGATAGCGCCAGCCAATGGGTGCGCCGCAGTGGCGGCATCTGCCGCGCTGAAGAACCCATGAAAGAACCGGCAGAAGGTCGATGGGACGAAGCCGGGTTTTGCATGAAGGGCAATGCGAGCCAGGCCAAATGATCGAGAGGCCGCGCGGCAGACGGTAGCTCAGCATTGTTGTGAAGCTGCCGAGGATAAGGCCAGTCAATAACCCCGCGATAACGCGGGCCGCGGCGTCACCGCAAAGAATGGAGATTCCGTTCAACACTTCGCAACGCCCTTGGCCCCCGGCTCTACTTTTCACTGTCGAGCGCACTTAGATGATGAGGGTGGTAGCGCTCGCCCGCCACTGCCTCCCGTGGCACGGCAGAGGCAATTTCCGCAAGGCCGGCAGGGCTGAGCTCGACATCGAGCGCGCCGAGCGACTCGGTCAATTGCGCGCGGGTCCGGGCGCCCACAAGCGGCACGATGTCATCGCCCTGTGCCAAGACCCAGGCGATTGCGAGCCGCGCAAGCGTGGTTCCCTTCGCCCCTGCAATGGCCTGAAGCTTTCCGGCGAGCGCAAGGTTCTTTTCGAGGTTTTCATCCTGAAACCGGGGGATGGTGCTCCGGAAATCCCTCTCTTTCTCGCGCGCCTTCGTCCAATAGCCGCTGATGAGGCCGCGCGAAAGCACGCCATAGGCTGTAAGGCCTATCCCATGCTCGCGCAGGGCAGGCAAAATCTTCTGCTCTATGCCGCGCGAGATCAGCGAATATTCGATCTGCAGGTCGCAGATTGGATGGACCGCATGCGCCCGGCGGACCGTGCCGGCGGAAACTTCCGAAAGGCCGATATGCCGGATGTAGCCAGCGCGGACGAGCTCTGCCAGCGCGCCCATGGTTTCCTCGATGGGCACCTTAGGATCAAGCCGCGCGGGGCGGTAAATATCGATGTAGTCTGTCCCGAGCCTTTGCAGGCTCTGCGCAAGATAATTCTTGATATGCGCAGGGCTGTTGTCCAGGCCAATCCAGCCGCCCGCAGGATCGCGCAAGGCGCCAAATTTGACGCTGAGCACGGCGCTCTCGCGGCTGCGCCCCCTCAAAGCTTCGCGGATCAAAAGCTCATTATGGCCGCTGCCGTAAAAGTCTGCGGTATCAATCAAGGTTACGCCAGCATCAAGCGCCGCGCGGAGAGTGGCAAGGCTTTCCTCTCTGCTCGCAGGCCCATAAAGATCGGACATCCCCATCGCGCCAAGGCCGATGGGAAAGACAGAAGGGCCGTTAGAGCCGAGACGCCGCATCATGTTGAATGTCCTTTCAACAAAGAATCGTTTGCCCGGTTTCCGGTTCCAGAGCGCTGGAGCTTTTGAGACATTCACTGGCCCAAGAGATGTTCATGCGGAACCTTCGAGAAGCCGAGACGCGCATGGGAGGCTCCCGGCCGGTTATTGCACCGGGCTCTTGTTGCGCAGTCTTGATGCTTTACTCTCCTGTCAGGCAAAAAGGGATATTGAATCACTTGATCGGGAGCTTTGGCATTAATGGCGGAATAATTTTGCGATGCGATAGAGAGGCTTGATAATGGTTGCGGGCGTGGAGCTGCAGGCCATTTCCGGCGGCGCTGGCTGCGGCGCCTGCTGCGTTTGGCCTTGCCCGGAGGGGCGAGCCTTCCCAGACTTTGCGGCCGGTCACCGGCCTGGAGGAGGAGCGTGATCGCATTTTGGCATAATCCTGCAGACAGGCGCGCAACCGCCTTTTGGCGGCGCACTCAGGCGCAACCCTCTCTGGATCTGCGGGGAAGCGTCGAGCTCAGGACATCAACGCGGATCTGGGGCTGGGTCTGGAACGCTGCCAATCCGCAGGAGCGTTTGCGCGTCCGTGTGCGAAGCGGAAACACCATTCTCGCTGAAGGCGTTGCCAGCCTCTACAGGCCAGATCTCGAAGAAGCGGGCATCGGTGACGGGCGGCACGGGTTCGAAATCGCCTTCCCGCAGGCTCCGGTCAATTCTCTTATTACCGAAACTCTTACTGCCGAAACTCCGGGCAGCGGCCATGTGATCCCGTTGGCGCCGTCAGCAATCGAAGATTCCACGCCTGTCCACCAAGGAAAGGAAGGATGGCTCTTCCTCCGCCCCCGCATCGAACGCTTTTACACCGAAAAGGACTATTTCAACGAGGCCGAGGCCGCGGCATGGTGCCGTCTTCTGCAGGAGCGCAAAAGGAAACTTGAAGCGCTCGGCATCCCCTACTTTCATACCATCGCGCCTGACAAGCTCACCGTCTACGCGGATATGCACCAGTCATGTCTGCCATTCTACAATTCAAGACCGACTTATGTATTGCCATTGCGGCTGAACCAGCAGGGTATCGGCGGCTTGTATATCGACCTTGCCACTCCCCTCATCGCTTCCCGTCACGAACGCTTGCTTTATTGGAAGACAGACACGCATTGGACCTATCATGGCACGGTGCTCGCCGTGAAAGAAATCTGCCGGTCGCTTGGCATCAAAGAGCCCGATTATACGAAAGGCGAATTTGCTCCGGTAAACTTCGTGCGCGATCTCGGAGCAAAATGCGACCCGCCCATAAAGGAAAAAGGCGCCATATTCAGATTTTCCTCTCCCGCAAGACTGGTCTATGCAAACAGCATTGCCAAAATGGCGCTGCGCAGGCAAACCGGGCGCCTCCATACTGGAAGCCATGTCATCTACCGTAATTCAAGGGCGGCAAACCCGCTCAAGCTCGTTCTTTTTGGAGACTCGTACTGCGAGATAGGAGCGAATGGAAACCTGCTCACAGGCTGGATGTCTCAGACCTTTGAAGAGGTCCATTTCATGTGGTCGAGCTCGATCGACTACGGATATATTTCCGAGGTGAAGCCTAATGTTGTCCTGAGCGAATTGGCAGAGCGCTTCGTCAAGCGGTTTCCCGCCGACGGAATTGATCTTAGAGCCTTTGCCAAGAAAAGGTTCCAAGAATGGGCTTCCAAGAAAGCTTTGGAGCGCCGCGAGCGCCAGAGCCAGAGATGGGAGAGCCGCGCTTCATAAACGTCGTGCCCTGAATAAATGCCTTGCCCTGAAACCGCGGTGAAGAGCACAGCAAAAAGGCCCTAGCCTTGATGCTAGGGCCCCCTCAAAGCGGTCCGCCTGATCAGGCAGCGCGGAGATTTCCTGCCGCCGATTTGCCTGTCCTCCGGTCAGGAATGACCTCGAAGGCGATTTTCTGGCCTTCCTGCAAGCTGCGCAGTCCGGATTGCTCAACAGCGCTGATATGCACAAACACGTCCTTGCCGCCGTCGTCTGGCTGGATGAAGCCATATCCCTTGTCGGGATTGAACCACTTCACGGTTCCC
>DASRYK010000138.1:0-63270 GCA_035687205.1 Methylocella sp.
CACCGAGGAGACAGAGCTCTTGCCCGAGGACACGGTCGAGCTCGGCAAGAATGGCGTGAAATTCGTCTTCGATGTGCAGCCGCGCCCGGCGCATCTCGTTGCGCGCACACGCGTCATGGACGTTGCGGGCAGCGCTGCGACCCGCATCATGGAGACCGCTGAGACCGCCGCGTCCACCGCTGTTCAGAATGCGGTCACGAAGAATGGGGGCGGCCCCGCATTCCAAGCTTATGAGCCTCCGCCTAAGTCCGGCATCGGCAAGGAAACCGTGCTGCGGATGCTCGGCGAGGAGCGCCGCGCGGCCAAGAACATTTGGATTGCGGCCGTTGCAGGCCTTGCCGTGGTGATCGCGCTGGGCGGCGGCCTGATCTACTGGCTTCAGATTCGCGGCCACCAGGGTCTCAAGGAGGAGATGCGCGAGCAGCAGGCCAACCTCGAAAGGAGCATGACCGAAAGGCACGCAAGCCTCGAGCAGCAGACCCAGGAGAAGCTTGGATTCACGCCGCAGGAGATTGTCAATCAATTCGGCAACGCCACCGCCCAGATCGAGCGCGCCTGGCGTCTTTATGACCAGAAGACAGGCAAGCCCGTCTTCCATCAGACCTTCAGCATCAAGGTTGGCGGGGAGCACTACACCTATCCCGCTTATGTGCGGCTCCCAGGCAGTCTCGGGATTGTCCGCTGGCTCACGCTCGAAGACGATAACCGCACCAACATCGAGATCGGCGGGCAGGGGTCAGGCACGGGATTCGTGGTGAGCGAGCAGGGATTCATGCTCACCAACAAGCATGTCGCGGCGTCCTGGAACCTCGCATTCGGCCAGCATGACCGGGCGAACCGGTATGGCTACGGCTGGCTTTACGAATATGGCGGCGGCCCCGGCGCAAAGAGCCGCAAGCTCAGAACGCCGCAGCGCATCGACTTGAGCGATGACGGCTATGCGTTCCTCAAGCGCTGGGTTCCCGCCTCCGGCGGCATCGTCTTTGCGCAGGATGTGGCCTTCCCAGCCGGGCAGGGGAATATTCCCGATCCATCGAAAGGCGGAACCCACACCTTCTTCGGGCGGAACGATGTTCTCGAAGTCCGATTCGCGAACAGCCGCCTTAGCGCCAATGCCAATCTCGTGCGCTATTCCAACGACAGCGATGCAGCGCTGATCAAGGTCGATACGCCGCAGCAGCTCCACAAAGTGGACATTGCTGCCGATGACCGGGTGACCGTCGGCGAGCCCGTCATGGCGCTCGGCTATCCTGCCGTCGCCGAGGAGACGGTCGCGAAAAGCACAACGGTCGAGAACGGCCAGTACCGCGAGAACACGGAGACCGTCCCGCTGCCCTTTGTGACCGAAGGCATCGTTGCGCTCGTCAGCCCCGCCGTTAAAACTGAGAATGGCGTGACAGTCGGGGGAACGATGGGCGATGTGATCCAAATGACCATCAATTCGACGGGGGCTGGCAACAGCGGCGGCCCTGTTTTCAATAAAGAGGGCAAGGTCATCGGCCTCTTTACTTACGGCATCAGCGCTGGCGGCGCGAACACTTCGGGGGCCGTGCCCATAAAATACGGCCGCGATCTGCTGCAGGCGCAGCATCCTTGAAAAGGATCCTCAAAGATGGCGGCCGCGCCCATAAGTGCCGGGGCTCTTGAGATCGCAGGAGCGATGCTCACCGATATCGGCCGTGTGCGGGCATCGAACGAGGATGCCGTTGCTTATGTCATCCCTTCGCAGAACGACCCCGCTGCAGAAAAGGGCTGTTTGCTCTTGGTCGCGGACGGAATGGGCGGCCATGCGGCGGGGGAGGTCGCGAGCGCGCTCGCCGTCGAGGCCGTGCGCCGGGTCTATTATTCCCTCGAAGGCCCAGTTCCCGAGGTTTTGATGGTGGCTTTTGAGGCTGCAAACCGGGCAATCTTCGAGTATGGCGAGCGCGAGCCGCATTGCAGGGGGATGGGCACCACCTGCACCGCGCTCGCCATCAAGGATGGTCAGCTCTGGCTCGCGCATGTGGGCGACAGCCGGGCTTATCTTTTGCGCGGCGGCAAGCTCACTCAACTGAGCGAGGACCAGACGCTGCATGCGCAGATGATCCGCGAGGGTCTTATGACCGAGGAGGAATCGCGGGCCGCGGGCGGGGGCAATGTTATCCTCAACGCACTTGGCACAGGCCCTGATGTCTTTCCCGCGGTCTGGGAGAAAGGCATCCCCTTGGCTGATGGCGATCTCCTCATTCTCTGCTCGGATGGGCTTTGGAATATGCTGGACGACGCAGCAATCGCTGCGATCGCTTCGCATGCGGCGCCGCAGGAGGCCTGCCGCGCCCTGCTCGACGCCGCGCTCGATGCGGGCGGCTACGACAATGTGTCGGTTGGCGTATTTGCGGTGCGCGCCGCGGCTGAGACGGCTGTGGAAACGCAAAAGACGACGCGGCCCATCGCTATCGCAGGCTTCAAGCCCGGGGCCCAGACGGCCGCAACTTTGACCATGAACGTCTTAGCGGAGGGAGCATCATGACTCACCCGCGCATGATCGGCCAATATCAGATCGCTGAGCGGCTCGGAAGAGGAGGCGCTGGCGAAGTTTACCGGGGAATCGACACAAAGGTGGGCCGCGAGGTCGCGGTCAAATTTTTAAGACCGGAGCTGGCGAGCGATCCAGTCTGGGAGGGCCGCTTTCTCGCTGAGGCCAAGAGCCTCGGCCGCCTCAATCATCCCAATGTTGCAACGCTCTATACGCTCGTGCAGGAGAATGGCCAGATCTCCATGATCATGGAGCTTGTCCGCGGCCGCACGGTCGAGGAGATCCTTGAGGAGCGGCGCGGGCCGCTCGGGGCGAGGGAGAGCCTCGCGGTTATCGCGCAAGCCGCGGATGGTCTTGCCTATGCGCATGAGCAGGGCGTAATTCACCGCGACATCAAGCCGTCGAATTTGATGGTGACAGAGTCGGGGCGCGTGAAGATTATGGATTTCGGCATCGCGCGGGTGCAAGGCAGCAGCCGGCTGACCCGCGCGGGCACCGCGATTGGCACCGCGCTTTATATGTCGCCCGAGCAGCACCAGGGTTTGGAAGGGGATGAGCGGAGCGACATCTACTCGCTTGGGCTCGTGCTTTACGAGCTTCTCGCAGGCGCCCCGCCCTTCAAAGGCGCAAGCGATTTCGAGCTTGCAAAAGCGCATCTCGGCACGCCGCCCCCGCCTCTGATTCCCCGCGTTCCCTTCGTCGAGCCGCGCCTTGAGTCGGCGGTCATGACCGCTCTTGCCAAGCGCCCTGAGCAGCGCTTCCCCACCATGAGAGCCTTCAGCGACGCGGCTGGCGCCACCGCACTGCGCGGAGACGCAGCTGCAATCATCGAAAGTCATGTTCTTTTCCGCCCAGGCCAAGCGCCGGCGGAGATAAAGCAGCGCCCGCCAATCCATCAAACCGCGCTGGCTGTGGCCCGCAGCCGGATGGCATCGCTTTGGCGGCGGTTCAGGATGTTTCATCCGGCTGCGCAAGGAGCGCTTGCCGGCTTCATGCTCGTAGCGGCTGCAAGCGCAATCCTAATCCTGCACATGGCGCCAGGCCCGCCGCCAGCGGCAGACAGCACCGCTTATACGAAGCTCTCCACCACGCAGAAGGATTCTGAGGCGCGGCAAAACGCGATAAGCAGGGATGCGCCCTCAAACCTGCGGACGTTCAGCCAGGCAGACAAGCCCCCCGTTCAGGAGCGACGGAACAGCACGCTGCTCAATGTGGAGGGCTACCAAAGCCCGCAGACGCGCGACGTTGATCCCCTGAGATCAGACACTGGAGAGGGAAAACCAGCGCTCTCGTCCCGCAGCCGCGAGTCCCAATCCGGACAGAAGCTTGCCTTTGCTGATTTCGAGACGGCCTATGATCAGGGAGACTATGGCGAGGCAGCGGAAATCGCCAAAAAGCTCGATGCGGCCGGCGATCCGGGGGGAGCTTATGGCCTTGGCCTCCTTTATGGCCGCGGCGAAGGCGTTAAGCACGACCCGGTAAGGGCCAGAATGCTTTTTTACCATGCTGCCGATCAGGGCCATGCAATGGCCATGACGAAGCTTGGCTTGATGTATCATGAGGGGCTCGGCGGCGACAAGAATATCACAATGGCGCGGAAGTGGTTTGAGCGCGCCGCAGAAAAAGGGATTGGCGAGGCGATGTTTAACCTTGGCGCGATGTGCCAGCGCAAGGAAATGCCGCGCTGCAATGCCAAGGAGCTCTACCAGGACGCGCTGCAAGCCGGTTACCGCCCGGCAAAGCAGAGACTCGAGGAGCTTGGCGAGTAAGCGCTCCTTTCGGCGTCAGGTGGGCGGCTGAAAATAGAAAGGCTTGGCCCCTGCTGCCGGAACTTCTGCGGAGATCAAAGCGGCGCCATGCCAGCGCCGCCGCCATGGTCTCCTCCTCCGCCACCCCCGCCGCTGCGCGGCTTGCTGGAGCTTTTCTTTGCAGGGGACCGCGCCGCCGGGCGGTGCGCGGCATGCGCTTTGGCGGCATGATGGCGGCGGGGCGCGCGGTGACGGTAGCTCCGCCCATAATGGCCATGGCCGCCGAAATGGAACCAGAAAGGCCCAAAGCCAAAGGATTGCGAGGCAGCGGGCAGAGGGTCAAAAGCGAGAGCTGCAAGCAAGGACAAGCCAAGGAGAAGCGGCCTCCGCGAGAACGCCCGCGGCCTTGCCTTTCCGGTCATTCCCGGGACACTTCCACACGCCGCAACAGGGTTCATCGTCCAATTACCTGAAACCGCAGGGAATATCCCATGCTCCCCGCTCGTTGGCAACCGTAAGCCGGTCCACAGGGTTAGTTTTCGTCTGCCGTGGCGAAGCCCTAATTCTGATCTTCCGGGAGTGAGGGGACCGGCAGGATCGCCACGCCGTCTTCGATCAATGCGCGCGCGTCTTCGTAATTCGCCTGGCCGTGAATGGGCCGCTCAGGAACAAGCCCTTCATGGATCTTGCGCGCTTCCTCGGCAAAGCGCGGGCCGACGTCCTCCGCCACTTCAAAGATGCGGGCGCGAAGCGCGCGGATCATCGCGCGGATTTCCTTCTCGCGCTCACCGAGGAGCGCGACGGCGGGCTGGGATTGCGACGCCGGCGGAGCTTCTGGCTCGCGGCCGTGCTGCTTTGCAATCGCGGGCGCCATGATGTCTTTGGAAACCTCCGGCGACTGGCATATGGGGCAAAGGATGAGGCCGCGCTCGGCCTGCGCATCGAAGACCGCGCTGCTTTGGAACCAGCTCTGAAATGCATGCCCCTGCGCGCAGACCAAGCCGTATTTGATCATTGCGCATAACCAGCCAAGAGCTCATCGAGTTTGCCACTGCGATCGAGCTCGTATAGCTCATCCGAGCCGCCAATAGGCTTGTCATCGAAGAAGATCTGCGGGACGGTCCGGCGCCCGAGCGCTTTGGCTGTCATTTCCTCGCGCGCGGCAGGGTTGCCGTCGACGGGAATTTCCGTGAATGGCAGCTTCTTTCTGCGGAGCAGTTCCTTGGCCCTGATGCAATAGGGGCAAGTTGCAGTCGTATAGATTGTGATTTTCGGCATTATGCTTCCCTTCCGGCAAACCTTATATGGGGGCAGGGCTTTGGCCTCAACAGGCGGAAAGCGCGCTGTCTCACAGCCGCGTGAGACGGGCTGTTTTGGCGGCTTCCCGCGTCGACAAAGCAAAAGGCGAGCCTATATCTTGAGGGCCTGGCCCATGCCGGTTTGCTTTAAGCCGGGCGGCGCAGCGGCGAGAGGAGCGAGCAATGAGCCCTGAGTCTGAGATGTCTTATCAATCCTGCGGGCACCGCCGCGGCGGGGGCGCGCATTGGCGCGGATGCTCCGCAGGCGAGCCATGGAACTGGAAGCTGGTCGAGATCCTGGTGATGGTTCTCGGCTTCATCGTGTTCTGGCCCATCGGCCTTGCCGTCATCGGGTGGAAAATCTGGCAGAGAAAGTCTGGTTATCAGGGTGACATTGTGACTTTTTGCCGGGAATGGGCGGGCCGCGCGCGCTGGTCCGGCGGCCAAAGCCGGCCTGAGAGCGGCTGGCACGGGTACGGCGCGGCTTCGACGGGCAACCGTGCCTTTGATGAGTGGCGCGCGGCAGAGCTTGCGCGGCTTGAGGAAGAGCGGCAGCGGCTTGTTGCCGCGGAGCGGGAATTCGCCGAGTTCATGGAAAATCTGCGCCGCGCCCGTGACCGCGAGGAGTTCGACCGTTTCATGAACGAGAGGCGCAACCGGCAGGGCGGCACAGCATAAGCGCAGGGAGGCGGCAAAGCGCTTGGGCGCGGCGCTTTTTGGCACCGCGCAACTTCCGTCATCCCTACGTTGACGGCCAACACAAGAGCTTCCTGCGGGAAGCAATAAGGCCTGCTGCTTGCCGGGCGCGCCGCGATGCCCGGAGTGAATATTTTTCTTATATCTCAAGGGGATGCCAGTAAGAAGGGCATGCCTTGAGTGCTGCCAAGCTGCGCGCTTGAAAGAAGCTGTCACATAAGCTAGTGTTGCTGCACCGCATCATCCCCCCTATGCGAGAGCTCCTTCCGGCGCCCTCGCGCGCCGCGCCATGTCTTGACGAAAGCAGCCAAAATGACAGCAAAGACGGGGTCCTTCACCATCGGCGGCACCACGGTTGAAATGCCGGTGAAAACGGGAACGCTCGGCCCGCCGGTCGTAGATATCAGCAAGCTCTATGCCCAAACCGGCCTGTTCACCTATGACCCGGGTTTCACCTCGACGGCGAGCTGCGAATCGCAAATCACCTTCATTGATGGCGAGGAAGGCGTGCTGCTCTACCGGGGTTATCCGATTGAGCAAATTGCGGAGCACGGCGACTTTCTCGAGACCTGCTATCTCCTTCTCTATGGGGAGCTTCCGTCCGCGGCCCAGAAAAAGGATTTCGATCATCGTGTCACGCGCCACACCATGGTGCATGAGCAGATGGCGAGGTTCTTCACCGGGCTTCGCCGGGATTCTCACCCGATGGCGGTTCTTGTTGCAAGCGTTGGCGCGCTTTCCGCCTTTTATCATGACTCGACCGATATTTCGGATCCCAATCAGCGGATGGTTGCCTCCTTCCGGCTGATTGGCAAGATGCCGACACTCGCCGCGATGGCCTATAAATATTCGCTCGGCCAGCCTTTCATCTATCCTAAGAACGAGCTCGATTACTCCTCGAATTTTCTGCGCATGTGCTTCGCGGTGCCCACTGAGGAGTATAAGCTCAACCCTGTTTTCTCCCGCGCGCTTGACCGGATCTTCATCCTGCACGCCGACCATGAGCAAAACGCCTCGACATCGACGGTCCGGCTTGCGGGATCGTCTGGGGCAAACCCCTTCGCCTGCATAGCGGCGGGCGTTGCTTGCCTCTGGGGCCCGGCGCATGGCGGAGCGAATGAAGCCGCGCTCAAAATGCTGATGGAGATCGGCACAGTCGAGAACATTCCAAAGTTCATCGCCCGCGCCAAGGACAAGAACGACCCCTTCCGCCTCATGGGATTTGGCCACCGGGTCTATAAGAATTACGACCCCCGCGCCAAGATCATGCAGCGGACGTGTCATGAAGTGCTTTCTGAGCTCGGAATCAAGAATAGCCCCTTGCTCGAAGTCGCCATGGCGCTTGAGAAGATCGCGCTCAGCGACGAGTATTTCATCGAGAAGAAGCTTTATCCCAATATCGACTTTTACTCCGGGATCACGCTCAAGGCGATGGGCTTCCCCGTCTCCATGTTCACCGTGCTCTTTGCCGTGGCGCGCACGGCGGGATGGATCGCCCAGTGGAAGGAGATGATTGAGGATCCGAGCCAGAAGATCGGCCGCCCGCGCCAGCTCTATACCGGGGCCCCAAGGCGCGACTATGTGCCGGTCGAAAAGCGGGCTTAAGGTCATAGCCGGAGGGAAGTCTTCTTCACGAAAGGCATAAAGCGGGCGTCTCCGGACGCCCAGCCGCGCCACACTGCTGCGGCCAGTCTCTCCGAGCAGCGCGCAGCATTGCGTGAAAGCCCTTTCGCCAGCGTGGTGTTCATTATTCGTTCCCATTTCGCAGCGAATCGGCTATCCATCGCTTGATGGAACGAGTCCTTTTTGTTGTCAACGGCGTGCCGATTTCGTCTGCTGATCTGCTGCTCGCCGCGGCGGGGATCGCGCTTCTGCTTCTCGCCGTTATCGCGCATGGCAGCATGCGCCGCGCCCGCGCCGCCCGCGAAGAGGCGCTCGCTTCTGCGGAGCGCCAGCATGTCATTCTGCAAGCGCTCGCCGATTACTCCCGCCAGAGCGCAGGGCTTTCGGGCTCGGTGCGCGGCATGGCCGAAATCTTGAGCTCGCGCCAGGCAGATCTCGCGCGGCTCGTGGCCGAGAGGCTCGATGCGGTTGGGACAAGGGTGGGGGCAGGGCTTGAATCCTCCGGCAGGGCCGCAGGTGAGCATCTCGCGCGGCTCAATGAGCGCCTCGCCGTCATCGACGCGGCCCAGGCCAGGGTCGTGGCGCTGACCCAAGAGGTCGTCAGCCTCAAGGATATCCTGGCCAACAAGCAGGCGCGCGGAGCCTTCGGCCAGGGCCGCCTAGAGGCCATCATCCGCGACAGCCTCCCAGCTTCCGCCTTTGCGTTTCAATATACGCTATCCAACAACACAAGGCCCGATTGCGTCTTGCGACTGCCGGGCGATCCTAAGCTCATGGTGATCGACGCGAAATTCCCGCTCGAGGCTTTTACCGCGCTCCGGGGGGCCTCCTCTGAGGAAGCGCGCAAGCAAGCGGCGGCGAGAATTCGCAATGATGTGATGAAGCATGTGCGCGACATTGCCGAGCGCTATTTCATTCCGGAGGAGACGCAGGACATTGCCTTGATGTTCGTGCCGTCGGAATCGCTTTACGCCGAGCTGCATGAGCGTTTCGACGACGTCATCCAAAAGGCGCATAAGAGCCGCGTGATCATTGTTTCGCCGTCATTGCTCATGATGGCCGTTCAGGTCATGCAAGCCATCGTGCGCGATGCGCGGGTCCGCGAGGAGGCTCACCTCATCCAGGCCGAAGTGCGCCGCCTTCTTGACGAAGTGGCGCGGCTCGAGGCCCGCGCGGCAAAGCTCGACGCCCATTTCAAGACGGCTCAGGAGGATGTGGAGCAGATCGTCACCTCTGCAGGCAAGATTGCCAAGCGCGGCGGCCGCATCGAGCGGATGGATTTCACGCCTCTGAACGGCTCTGCCGAAAGCCCCATGGACAAGGCTGCGGAATAGGCGCGCGCTGGAATGGCCCTATTTTGCCTTCGGCTGCCAGAGCCCAATGACCGCGCCCGCAGGATCGCTGAAGATTGCAAAGGAGCCCGCTTCCGGCACTTCGGTTATGTCTTTGCAGATCGTGGCGCCAAGCGATTTTGCCTTGGCGGTTGCGGCCGCAAGATCATTGACCAGCACATAGGGCAGCCAGGCCACAGGCACGCCAGGGGCAGGGGTGGCCATCATGCCGCCTCCTGTGCCTTCCCCGACGCCGATCATCGTATAGGTGAAGCCAGGCCCCATGGGCATATCTTCGAGCTTCCAATCGAACAAAGCCCCGTAGAAAGCCTTAGCCTTTTCGACGTCCGGGGTGGTAAGTTCGACATGGACAAACGGGTTTCCCATCGGAAGCTCCTTGTAGGCGCCATCGCAAACCTGGCGCATGCGCGGGCGGCTATAAACCTCTTGGGCGCCTGCTGCGCCGTGCCGCCATCCATGACGGGCGGAACGCATGTAACGCGCTAGCCGAGTCAACATTATGATGCCGTTGGCGGCAGCCTTAGCGCGCTTTAAAACGCCGTCCGGCTGCGGAGCGCTGCGGCAAGCGTGCCCTCGTCGAGATAGTCGAGCTCTCCGCCGACGGGAACGCCAAGCGCGAGCCTGGTGAGCTTGACGCCCGGCTCAGACAAAAGGCTCGCAACGTAATGGGCTGTGGTCTGCCCTTCGACCGTTGCATTGACGGCGAGGATCACTTCCTTCACCTCGCCCGCCGCCACCCGGCTGGGGAGGCTTGAGAGATTGAGATCCTTCGGCCCGACGCCGTCGAGGGGCGACAGGGTCCCTCCGAGCACATGATAGCGCGCGTTGACAGCTTTTGCGCGCTCGAGAGCCCAGAGGTCTGCGACGGTCTCGACAACAACGAGCGTGCCCGGATCGCGCCTCTCGTCGCGGCAAATCGTGCAGGGATCGCAGCTGTCGATATTTCCGCAAATCCCGCAGGTCACGATCGACTGGCGGGCAAGCTGCAGCGCATCGGCGAGCGGGGCGAGAAGATCCTCGCGCTTGCGCATGAGATAAAGCGCCGCGCGCCGCGCGGAGCGCGGCCCGAGCCCTGGAAGCCGCGCAAGCAATTGAATGAGCCGCTCGATCTCAGGCCCCGCGATGCTTTCTCCCACTGCAGCCGGGTCCTCAAAACTATCCGAACGGCAGCTTCATGCCGGGCGGAAGGGGCAGGCCCGCCGTCATGCCCTTCATTTTTTCTTCGACGATGCGCTCGGCCTTCTTGCGCGCATCCTCATGCGCGACAACGATGAGATCCTCAAGGATTACTTTCTCATCGGGCTTGATGAGCTGCTCGTCGATTGAGAGGCTCTTCATTTGCCCCTTGGCGGTGAGCGTGACGCGGACCATTCCGCCGCCCGCTTGCCCTTCGACTTCGATGCGCTCCATTTCGGCTTGCATCTCTTGCATCTTGGCCTGCATGGCCTGAGCTTGCTTCATCAAACCGATCATATCGCGCATCGGAACGTTCCTTTTGACTGCCGCCTACGGCGCATGCTCTGAATGCGGCCCATTATAGATCGTCTTCGAAGCTGTCGCTGTAGCCGATTTCGCTGACCGTTTCGTCTTCCGCTGCCAGGGGCAGCGAAGCTCCAGGGAATGGCTCGCGGGGCCGGACAGCGACGATCTCGGCCCCTGGAAAAGCCGCAAGCACGCTCTGGACGAGAGGCTCGGCATGCACGCCGGTCAAGAGCGCGCGCGCCCTCGCATCCTCTTGCTCCTTTAAGGTCGGCGCTCCAGGCCCGCTAGAGACGGCCACGATCCACCGGCTGCCCGTCCATTGCTGGAGCCTCGCCATCAGCATCTGTGCAAGCTGCGGTTTTGCCGATGGGGCGAGCGAGAATTCGATGCGCCCTTGCTCGAAGTGGACAAGGCGGATATCGCGCTCAAGGGCGAGTTTTAATTGGATGTCGCGGTTGCGGCCCGCAAGCGCTACCACATCCTCAAAGCGGGAAAGCTTAAGGGGCGGCAAGCTTGTGCTGGCCTCTGCCGGCCGGGCAGCAAGGGCTGTGGCGGCGCTTGCAGCAGGCCCGTGCTCCGGAGCATTTGCGCCGCGCTGGGCGGCTTCGCCCCGCAGCTCGCCGCCTCCTGACGCCGCAAACAGACGCAACGCCTCCCCGGGTGTTGGCAATTCGGCGGCGTAGCCGATCCGCACGAGCACCATGTCTGCGGCGGCTAGCGGCCGCGGTGATTCCTTTACCTCACGCAGCCCTTTCACCAAGAGCTGCCAGGCGCGGGTGAGCACTTGCATGGAAAGCGCTTGAGAATAGTCTTTGCCGCGTGTCCGCTCTTCCGGGGTGAGCGATGGGTCGTTTGCAGCGCTTTCGACAAGCTTTATGCGGGTGACGAGGTGAATGAACTCTGCAAGGCTGGAGAGCACCTCGGAAGGATCGGCGCCGAGATCGTAAAGGTCCTTGAGAATGTTGAGGCTCTCCGCCATTCTGCCGCGCATAAGCGCTTCGAAGAGGTCGATGATCCGCGAGCGGTCGGCAAGCCCGAGCATGGCGCGCACAGCCTCTGCGGTCACCTTTCCCCGCATGCCAGCGCCATGCGCGATGGCCTGATCGAGGATCGACAAAGCATCGCGCACCGATCCTTCCGCTGCGCGCGCGATGAGGCCAAGCGCCTCCTCATCGGCTGCCACGGTTTCCTTCGCGCAAATCGAGGCAAGATGCGCGGCGAGCACGCCGCTATCGACTCGCCTCAGATCAAACCTCTGGCAGCGCGAGCGTACCGTCACCGGAACCTTCTCGGCTTCCGTCGTCGCAAAGACGAATTTCACATGCTCTGGCGGCTCCTCGAGCGTTTTCAGGAGCCCGTTGAAGGCCTGCCGCGAGAGCATATGCACTTCGTCGACGATGAAGACCTTGGTCCGCGCCATTACGGGCTTATATTGCGCGCTCTCGATGAGATCGCGCACATCGTCGATTCCCGTGTGCGATGCCGCATCCATCTCGATAACATCGACATGGCGTGACTCGATGATCGCTTGGCAATGCACGCCAAGCTCGGGCATATGGATCGTTGGGCGCGATACTGCGGCTCTGCCGTCTTTCGCTGGGAGCTCATAATTGAAGGCCCGGGCGAGAATGCGCGCCGTTGTCGTCTTGCCGACGCCGCGCACGCCGGTCAGCAGATAGGCTTGGTGTATGCGGCCGAGATCGAAAGCGTTCGACAGAGTCTTGACCATGGCCTCCTGGCCGATCAAATCGTCGAAGCTTGCGGGGCGGTATTTGCGGGCAAGAATGCGATAGGCTGGAGGGGCTGCGTCAGAGGCGGGCGAGGCTTCCGGCGCAGGCGCGCTGCTGGCTTCAGAAAGAAGCGAATCGCTCATCGCTGTGCACCGCTGGAAGCAAGGATGCTGTCTCCGGTGCCGCCGGGCCAAATGAAATTACAGCTTCCGCCCGTCATAATGTGCCGGGTTCAGCGCGCGCGGATCGACCCCTTCCAGGCAATTGACGTTAACCGCGACCATGGGCACGCCCTCGGCTCCAGCGCCAAATGCAAACGGCTCGACACCGCAAATTTTACAGAATTGATGCCTTATCTTCCTCGTATTGAAGAGATATTCGCTCAAAGCTTTTCTGCCCCGCTCCAAATGGAATTTCGCCGCCGGCGTAAAGCACAGAACGCGCCAAGCCTCTGACATCTGGAGCAATTGCATATAATAGCATGCTCAAGGTCGAGATCGGCGCCGAAAGCGACAGCCTGACACTGGCAAGAGCCGCGGTAGCGCGCCTCGCTCATGTCGCTCTCCTCGCTGCTGCCTTCGCTTGGCCAGCGCCTTCAGGGCTAAAACGGTGGGAGGCTGGACAGAGACCCGCCCAGTCTCGTTAGGGCTGCTTCCTTCCGGACCTGACCCGGTTGGCGAGTGGTGCGTCCACCGCCAACCTCCCGCCCCCTATTTGGACCGGCCGGAAGAATTTCGCAACTGTCTTGAAGGCCCTGCGTTTACCGCCGCGATATGCTGGAAAGAAACTCACGGGAAATCAAGCCGCTGAAAAACGCAGCCATTCTTTCCAGGCCCTCTATCTGTAAAGCTTCCGCTTTCCGCGGCTCAGAGCACGACGTCCGGCGTTTCCCAAGCAAGATGCTGGCCCGCATCAACGGCGATCATCTGCCCCGTCACATTGCGCGCCCCTGCCAGATAGAGCACGGCGCCAGCAATTTCCTCCGGCGCAACCGCGCGGGCAAGCGGCACGCCCCTCACCTCTTGCGCAAAGCCTGCTTCACCCTGGCTGTAATTCGGCGAGACGGGCCCTGGCCCCACGGCGTTGACCCGGATGCCCTTGGGAGCAAAGGCCTGGGCCATGGTGCGGGTTGCCGCCCAAAGCGCGGATTTGCTCAGCGTATAAGTGAAGAATTGCGGGCTTGGCCGGAACACGCGCTGGTCGATGATGTTCACGATCGCGCCCTCTTTACCTGAAGGGAGCTGCGCGGCGAAATCGCGGGAGAGAATCAAGGGCGCCTTGAGATTGATGGCGATGTGCCTGTCGAGGTCTTCAGGATCGAAAGCGCCTGCCTCGTCCACGCTAAAGATTGCGGCATTGTTTACAAGAAGCGTGAGCGGCCCGAAGACCGATGCGGCCTTCCCGATGAGGCGGGTGAGGGCGGCGGGCTCGCCGAGGTCGCAGGGGAGAGCGCGGGCCTTGCGGCCAAGTCTCACGAGACTTTCTGCTGCCGCCTCCGTCCCTGCGCGCGAGCGCTCGCTGCAATGCATGACAACTCTGTAGCCCGCCCCCGCGAGACGCTCTGCAATCGCACGCCCAATTCCTCGCGCCGCGCCTGTCACCAGCGCCGCTCCCGGCAAAGCGTCAGGATCACCCCGGCCATTCATTGCGTCAAACCCCGCTGAGAATAAGCGCGTGAAGCGATGGCATGCACCCGCTGCTTTGTTAAGCGGGGCGGATGCGCTTGGCGTGCCGCAATATACATTTCCCCCGCCTTCCCATGTCCCTTCTTGCCGGAGTGCAATCTTACCAAAATGTTTCACGTGAAAACTTTTTGTAAGATCCGGGCGGCGAACCGGACATATCTGCTGAAGCGCGTTGCCTTTTCCTGCAGCCCATGTTAGCCGCCCCCATGCTCGAAGGCCTGCCGCCCAATTCCGCTGCCCATGTCATGCGCCTCTCCTGCGATGAAGCAAAAGCGCGGAGCATCGCTGACATCATCGTTGAATCCTTTGATCCGGCCATGGCGGCCGCCGCGGCCTTTGAAGAAGCGCCTGAGAAAGGCCCGGCGGGCCAAAGCCTCTGGACCGTCGAGGCTTATTTCGGCGCGCCGCCCAATGAGGCGGAGGTGCGCGCGCTTGTTGCCATCGCGGCAGGCGAGTCCGCCGCGCATGCCGCAGTTTTTGAAAGGATCGGCGAGCGCGACTGGGTCGCGGCGTCGCTTGAAGGGTTGAAGCCTGTGCGGGCAAGGCGCTTCCTTATTCATGGCGCGCATCACCGCTCGGTGGCGCAGCCCAGCGACATTGCCATCGAGATCGAGGCGGCGCTTGCCTTCGGCACGGGTCATCACGGCTCCACCCAAGGCTGCCTCTTCATGCTGGAGCGCGTGGCGCGCAGGCGCCTTCCCCGCGCTATTCTCGATATCGGCACGGGCTCTGGCATTCTGGCGATCGCTGCCGCCAAATTGTTCAAACGCCAGGTGCAGGCAAGCGACATCGACCCCGTCTGCGTGGCAGCCGCCGCAGTCAATGCGAGGAGCAATGGCGCGGGGGCCTTCGTGCGCCCCGTTTTGGCAAAAGGCGCGGGCCACCCCCAGCTGCGGCAGCGGGCGCCATATGATCTCGTCCTCGCGAATATTCTCGCCAAGCCGCTTCGCGGGCTTGCGCCGCAAATTGCAGGGCTCGCATCGCCAGGCGCAGATATTATTCTGTCGGGGCTCTTGGGCCGCGACACTTCCGGTATCATCAGCGCTTACGGGGCGCAGAACATCGTTCTTGCAGAACGGATCAGCATCAGCGGCTGGGAGACTCTGCTTCTGCGGAAGCGCTGAGGAGGCCCTGGGCCCCTAAAGCGCCCGCAAGCGCGCAACGGTCAGCCGCAGCCGCGCTATGGTAAGGCTCCGCAGCCCGGCAAGGTCGAAGCTCAGCACAGCAAAAGCGTAAATGGCAACGCCAGCGCCCGCTTGCTCGATGAGAGTCGAAAGGCCAGGCTCCTTGCTGCGCATGGGAAGAACAACAGCGGACATCACGGCGTTGCCGAAGACCGCGATGGCGAGATCGCGGAGACGCGGCCAGCGCCGCCAGCTGCGGCTTGCAAATGCGACGAGCACAGCGAGCGCGGCCAGCATCGCTCCTGACTGGGCAATCGCGAGACGTGCTGCTCCCTCGTCGCGCGGCAGCAGCATGAGGAGCAAGGGGTCAGCGGCGCAGGCGGCCGCGGCCGCGGCAATGAGCGGGGTTGTCTTTTTCTCGATCTGAAAAATCGGGCTGATGCCATACTGAATGATGGCCGTCGCAAAGAGGCCCGTCATCATCAATGGCAAAAGCCGGCTGAAGGAAATGCGGTAGGCCTCGGGCACAAAGAGAGACTCGACCGAGGGCAGAGTCAGCCAGAGCCCTGTGCAAGCCGGAAGGACCATGGCAACCACAATGGTCAAATTGCGGGCGATCTGACGCCGGGCCTGCGCTGCCCCGCGCAGCTCATGCACTGCGACAGCGATCTGAAACAGGACGATATCGAGCGTGGAGCCGATAGCCTGGATCGCCTTGGTCCCAAAGTCATAAGCGAGGGAGAACTGCCCAGTCTCCGTGAATCCTTCGAGGATGGCAAGGATTGATCGGTTGGCGAGAGGGATCGCAAGATAGAGGAGGTTGGCGCCGACAATGGGAAGGCTGTAGGCCATGAGCGAGCGGGCAATCGAAAGCCTTGCAAGGCTGGGCTTTGAAGCAGGGTCATGCAGCGCTGCCCGTGCAGCCGCAATCGATCCCACAAGGCTGAGGATCGTGCCGGCGAAGGTCATTTTGGCTGAAGCGAACAGAAATGCCCCGCCGCCCATGAGCGCAAATGCGGCCGCGTTCTTGACAAGGAGGAGGCGCGCGAAAGACCGGTCATCGAAGCGGGCGCGGACGAGCGCCGTGTAATAATCGAAGAGGCCGTTGGCAGCAGCAATGCAAAGGCTCAGCGCAATGAGGCCGTAAGACAAGGTGAATTTGACGCCGCTGAACAAAAGAAGCGACGCGCCCGCGGCGAGCCCCGCTGCAATAAGCGCAAAGCCGCAGTCAAGCGTTGCCCGCACAGCTGGCTCCTCGGCCCTGATGCGCTCGGAATAAAACCGCGCGGCGCCGAGGCGGATCCAATCAAAGAAACCTGTCTGCACAAAAATCGCCGTCGCATAGGCAAGGGCAAAGCGGCCATATTCCTCCGGCCCAAGGCATTTCGCGACGAAAAGACCGATCACGAAATTTATGAGAATGTTACAAAGCGAAACAAGAAAAACAGTCATTTGACCGTCAAGTCTAGCATTTGAGCAGGCTTGCCTGGCCTGCCGGGGTGCTGGCGGATGAGAGCAGGCAAAGCTCGGGCGTTATCTTGAGCATTGCAAATACGCTGCCTCCTGAGGCGTAGCGGCACCATGGCTTGAATTTGGAAAGATTTTCATCCGTCTTCTATAGGCCTGCGCGTTAATTTTATGAAACTGCGGGTTTGAGCCCGCTGAGCGGGCTGCGCGCGGCTTCTCTCTTGCCAGTGAAAGGGTTACAAGGGCGCATGGTGAACGATGTCACATTTCCGGCAGCGGCGGTCGCGGGCTTTCTGTCGTTTTTGAGCCCCTGCGTGCTGCCGCTTGTGCCTCCTTATCTGACCTTCATTGCAGGAACAACGATTGAAGAGGTCGCGACTTTCCGCGAGGCCCAAGCGCGGCGCGCCATTGTGCTTTCGGCAGGGCTTTTCGTCTTCGGGTTTTCGACCGTTTTTATTGGCCTTGGCGCAACAGCATCGACATTCGGCCAGATCTTGCACGAGCATTTCGCGCGGCTTTCGCTTCTCGCCGGGATTGCGATCGTTGTTATGGGGCTGCATTTCCTCGGCGTTTTCCGGTTTGCACTGCTTTACCGCGAGGCGAGGCTTGGCGTTCAAAAGCCCCCAGGCATTCTCGGCGCCTATATCATGGGGCTCGCCTTTGGATTCGGCTGGACACCCTGCATCGGCCCGATTCTGGCTGCTATTCTCGCGGTTGCTGCCTCCCAGGAGACGGTGGCGAGCGGTATTGCGCTTCTTGCTGTCTATTCCGCAGGCCTCGGGCTGCCGTTCCTGCTGGCGGCGCTGGCCTTTGAGCCATTTCTGCGCGTCATCAAGCGGGCGCGCCCCTATTTCGGCGCTATCGAAAAAGTCATCGGAATATTGCTTGTGGCCACGGGCGTGGGATTCTTGACTGGATCCATGCAAAATCTCTCAGCCTGGCTGTTGCAGAATTTCCCGGCGCTTGCGAATTTAGGCTAGTGTTCCATGGCTGCTTCGCGGATCGCGAGCAGCGAGGAGTTATCTCACGGCCGGATGCTATGCCTGGGAAGCATGGCGCAGCATCTGCGCCTTCGCAACGGAAGAGCCCCAGCGCGCTCACATTTCGTTGAAAGCGGGCCGTGGGGCCGCGGAGGGATGAGCCATCCGTTTCCTTCAAGCGCCACGGCCATGTTGCCATTTCCGTAAGGCCCCGAAGCCTCATGCCAGGAAGACATCTCCTTCCTGCGCCCGCTTTTGAAGGATTTTGCCATGGAAAGAGCTTGCCGTGAAAGAACATGAGAACATGGCCAAAAGGAATGAAGCAGCCATGCCGGCACCGGCTCCGCACAACGGAGGTCTCGATCCCGCAGCTTTCCGCGAGGCCATGAGCCGGGTTGCGGCAGCGGTGCACATCGTGACGACGGATGGGCCTTCAGGTCTCGCCGGGATCACCGCAACGGCCGTCGCCTCTATCGCCGCGGAGCCGCCAATGATGCTCTTTTGCATCAACAAGACATCGCCTGCAGCAGCACGCGTAATCGGCAATAAAGCCTTTTGCATCAACACGCTTCTTGCCTCGCATGAGGCGCTGGCGGAGGTTTTTGCAGGCCGCACGGGCCACAGGCTCGAAGAAAAATTTGCGCACGGGGAATGGAGCAAGCTTCTCACAGGCTCTCCCGTATTGCAGGGCGCCGCCGCCGCCTTCGACTGCCATCTCGCCGAAGCAAAGGAAGTTATGACTCATTACATCATGATTGGCGCCGTCAGAGCCGTCAGGCTCGGCCCCAAGGATGCAGCATTGATCTACGCCCAGCGCAAATTCAGAAAGGCATGAGCGGATCGCGGCGCAGCATTCCGCCTAGCGGATTTTCTTTCCTGGCTTCCTTTTTGCCGCGCCAATTTTCCGATTCGCTGCGGCTTTCCGTGCGCCAGTTTTTTTCGCGGCGGCGCGCACTCCGGCCTTCTTGGCAGGCAGCTTTTTTGCCGCTGCTTTTTTTGCAGCAGCGGTTTTCTTCTGCGGGGGTCTTGCCCTTTTCTTCGCCGGGGCCTTTCTTGCCAAAGCCTTTTTTGCAGCCGCTTTCTTCGCCGCCGCTTTCCTTGGCGCCGCTTTCTTCGCGGGAGCTTGTTTTGCGGCCGCTTTTTTTGCTGGCGCGCGCCGCCGCACAGGGGTTTTCGCAGCGGCGGTTTCAGGAGCTGTTAGAAATTCGATCACCGCCTTTGTGAAATTCGCCTCATCCTCAACCGGCAGCATATGCGACGTCTCAAGCGTGACGAATTGCGCGCCTTCGATGGCGCTCGCAACCAGGGCTCCCAGACCCGGCGGCGTAGAGGGATCATGCCGGCCTGCGATCACCAGAACTTTGTTTTTTATGCCGCGGATTGCCTCGCGCAAATCAGCGTCGCGGATTGCGGCGCAGGCAGCAATATAGCCGCGCACGGGTGTCGAACGCAGCATCGAAAGAACACGCTCGGCCTTCTCGGGCTCGGCTTCGCGGAATTGCCGGGTGAACCACCTTTCGGCTGCGGCTTCCGCAACGGCTTCCATGCCGCCTTCCCGTGCCAGTTTGATGCGGCTGTTCCACAAATCGGGGCTTCCGATTTGAGCCGCAGCGCCAGCAAGCACGGCCCGCCCAAATCGCTCAGGCGCATTCGCGAGGAGCCAAAGCCCTTCGAGGCTTCCTTTTGAGAGGCCAAGGAAATGCGCTTTCTCGATGCCGAGCGCATCCATGATGGCAAGCGCATCCCGGCCGAGATCGTCAATGCCGAATGAACCCGTCTCCGCCGTGGTTGCCCCGTGCCCGCGCGCATCGTAGCGCAAGGTCCGGAAATGCTCGTGCAACGCAGGCATCAGCGGATCCCAGAAGTGAAGGCTGGTGCCAAGCGGGTTCGCGAGCATCAAGACCGGCTTGTTCTCGCTTCCCTCGATGAGAACGTTGAATGTATGGCCTCCGATCATGAAGTCGCTCATGAAAGACCCCCGGCTTGAAGGATTGCGGAAGAGCGAATCACTATGCTGCAAGCGCAGCGTAACAAGCTCTTTCTGCGCTGCAATAGCCCTCATGCAGCCGCAGGGCCTGACCCGCTGATCACGCCGCGGAAACCTGGCTTTTTGGGCGGAAAGGGCGGAGCCGCCGCCCGGCTGAATGGGGAAGCGCAGAGGCCGCCAGCCCAGAGCCGGGGGTCTGCCCCGAGGCGGCTTGAGAGGAGAAGAGTGCCATCTGCATTGAGCGCTGCCATGCGGCAGGAAGGAGGGTTAGCGTTTCATGCGGCCTTCGGGCTGAAGCACAATCGCGGCAGCATGAGATTTTTTTCGGCATAGCGCTTGCCTCAGGGGGAAATGCAACTCTCAATTAAGCTTGCGCGTATTGACTGGATAAGCGCCCCCGCGGCACCTTGGAGAGCCGCTGCCGGTGGATGAGCTTTGCAGCCTTCCGGCAGAAGCGCTCGCGCTTGCGGGCATGCATGGAGGTGGAAGCTGTGACCGCAACAAAGAAAATTGAGAAACGCGAAGTGTCGCAAGATTTCATCAAGCAGCTTGCTGGCTATGGCCTTGCCACGGCGCGCATCCTCTATCATTTGCCGGATCATCCTCGCTTGCTGCAGACTTATATCTGGCAGGATTATGATCTTGCACCGGAGTTCCCCGTCCTGATCAAGTTCCTGGCATTTTGGAAGGAAAAGCTCGACGGGCCGCTGCATAGTGTGGTGGTTGGCCATACCAAGCTTATCAAGCCTGCCGAGATCAGGACTGTCGATGGAGAGTTCTGGCTGCACTGACGGGTGAGGCCCAATCGTGGCGGCTGCCAGGCCCGTGCCCTGTGAAAAGCTTATTGGGGCAAGGTGCCAGTCTGCGTCTTAACGGATCTCCGCCCGTTCTTTTCCGCGCGTCCAGGCGGCGAGCATGCTGGCATGGCGCGCAAGGGAGCTCCCGCCAATTGCCGGGAGGTCCCTTGCGGCCTCAAGCCGCGCAAAACCATGGCCTTCGCGGGGATAGAGGGTATAGATCACTGCAACAGCCTTGCCTTTGAGGGCCGCCGCTATCCGGTCCGGCCTCTTACGACACCTGGATCATCCGCGCCGCGCGGCCGTGGCACCGCGGCCGCAGCTTCCGCCTATCATGGCCGGCTTTGGAGTATTTGACGTTTCATCAAATCATCTGCAGGCCCTTCAGGCTCACATGGCCATGCTTGCCGATGATCAAATGGTCATGCACCAGAATGTTCAGCGGCTTGCCGATGGCGATGATCTGATGCGTGAGATGGATGTCGCTAGTTGATGGCTCGGGATCGCCCGAGGGATGGTTGTGCACGAGGATCATTGCCGAGGCGCCAAGCTCGAGAGCGCGGCGCATGATTTCCCTGGGATAGACTGGCGCGTGATCGACGGTGCCAATGCCTTGCACCTCGTCGGCGATCAAGCGGTTCTTCTTGTCGAGAAAGAGCACCCGGAATTCCTCACGGTCGAGAAAGGCCATAGCGGCGCGGCAATATTCGACGACGGATGAGAAGCTCGAGAGAAATGGGCGTTTCTCGATGGGGGATTTCGCAAGCCGCTTCGCCGCCGCCTCGACGATCTTCAATTCGACAATGGCCGCCTCGCCGAGCCCGCCGATCTCACGCAGCCGCTCGGGCCGCGCGGAAAGCGCTTCGGCAAAGGAGCCAAAGCGCGCAATCATGCTCTTGGCGAGAGGCTTGACATCGCGCCGGGGCAGGGCGCGGAAAAGGATGAGCTCCAAAAGCTCATAATCGCTCAAAGCCTCCGCGCCGCCGTTCCGGAAGCGCTCACGCAGACGCTCCCTGTGGCCGAGATAATGCGGCGGGCCGCCGGAATCCTCTTTTGTCATGCGCCCGCTGGGCCATAGGGCGGATGATGCAGCCCCTTCGGCGAGAGCGTGAAGATCTCATAACCTGTCTCGGTCACGCCGACCGTATGCTCGAACTGTGCCGACAGGGAGCGGTCGCGGGTTACCGCCGTCCAGCCGTCGGAGAGAATTTTGACATGGGGGCGGCCGAGATTGATCATGGGCTCGATGGTGAAGAACATGCCCGGCTTGAGCGGCAGGCCTTCGCCGCGACGGCCGTAATGGAGAATATTCGGCTCGTCATGGAAGAGCCGCCCTATCCCGTGGCCGCAGAAGTCGCGCACGACGGAGCAGCGCTCCGATTCGGCAAAGTCCTGGATCGCCGCGCCAATATCGCCCGTGGTCGCGCCGGGGCGGACGGCCGCAATGCCGCGCATGAGCGCTTCATAGGTCACCTCGACGAGACGCTGGGCGCGGCGCGGGACATCGCCGACGAAATACATGCGGCTCGAATCGCCATGCCACCCGTCGAGGATGAGAGTGACATCGATATTAACGATATCGCCGGGCCTCAGCGGCTTGCGGTCTGGGATGCCATGGCAGACGACATGGTTGATCGATGTGCAGATGGATTTGCGGTAGCCGCGGTAATCAAGCGGCGCCGGATAGGCATCATGCGCGATCGCGAAATCGAATATGAGCTTATCGAGCGCCTCGGTGGTGACGCCGGGCTGGACATGCTCCGTCAGAAGGTCGAGCGCCTCGGCCGCAAGCCGCCCTGCACGGCGCATGCCCTCGAAATCTTCGGGCCCGTGCAATTTGATATGGCCAGCCTTGCGGCCTGTGACTTCAACAGAGCTAATAAATGTCATCGATTCCCGTCTCACGCATTTTCCCAGCAGGCTGGCCTCAATGTAAGGCTTTGCCCCGCCGAGGCAAGCTTCCGCCGGAGACATCCTGCTGAAGACCGTGCCGTCTCTCAGCGGCCTTGATCGCCCCGCGAAAATCGGGCACAAGCGCGAGGGCCATCCTTGAACCTTTTCCCGTCTGTCAGCTTCGCAGGCAATCTCTCCATGCCGTCTCCCTTGCGAATCGGTGTTGCCGGTCTCGGCACCGTGGGAGCGGCGGTCATCACCTTGCTTGACCGGCAAGCGGAAGCTCTACAGCACCGGACGGGGCGGCAGATCATTGTCACAGGAGTCTCGGCGGCACGGAGGGAGAAGGAGCGCGGGATCGACCTTTCCCGCTTCAACTGGTTTTACGACTGCGTGGCGCTCGCGAGCTCGGCCAGCATTGACCTTTTCGTCGAGTTGATCGGAGGCGCTGGCGGCGTGGCGCTGACCGCTGCTGAGGCCGCGCTCGGGGCTGGAAAATCCCTCGTCACAGCCAACAAGGCGCTCCTGGCCAAGCACGGCATGCGGCTCGCGGCGCTCGCAGAGGAAAAGGGAATCGCGCTTGCTTTTGAAGCTTCTGTCGCGGGGGGCATTCCGATTGTCAAGACCTTGCGTGAAGGCCTTGCGGGAAATTCCATCGAGCGCGTCTATGGTATTCTGAACGGCACGTGCAACTACATCTTGAGCCAGATGGAGTCTGAGGGGCTGACCTTCGCGCAATGCCTCAAGGAGGCGCAAAGGCTTGGCTATGCCGAGGCTGACCCTGCCTTTGATATCGGCGGCTATGACACGGCCCATAAGCTTGCCATTCTAACCGCGCTTGCTTTTGGCACTGCCATTGATCCTGCGGGCATCGCCGTTGAGGGAATCCAGTCGATCACGCCTGCGGATCTCGAAGCTGCGGCGGAGCTTGGCTACCGGGTCAAGCTGCTGGGTGTCGCCCAGCGCACCAAATTTGGCATCGAGCAGCGGGTGCATCCGACCATGGTGCCGAAGTCGACGGCGATTGCTCAGGTGATGGGGGTTACCAATGCGGTGACGATCGACGCCGATGCGGTTCATGAGCTGACGCTCGTCGGCCCGGGCGCTGGCGGGGAGGCGACGGCCTCCGCAATCGTTGCCGATATTGCCGACATTGCGCGGGGCGTGCGCTCGGCGCCCTTCGGCTGGCCGGTTGCCTCGCTCGTCAAGGCGCCGCAAGCCCCGATGCAGCTGCACGAAGGCGGCTATTATATCCGCCTATCGGTTTATGACCGGCCGGGAGCTGCGGCGGCCATCGCGACCCGCATGGCGGAGCGGGGGATATCGCTCGAGAGCATTGTGCAGCGCCGCCGTCCTGGTGAAAGCAAGGCCGCGGGCGAGCCTGTGCCCGTGGTCTTGATCACCCATGCAACGGACGAGAAATCCGTGCGCGAGGCCCTTGATGCAACCGTGGCCGACGGGTTTCTGGCCGAGAAGCCGCAAGTGATCCGCATCGAGCGGGAGTGAAGCGCCCCCCGTGCCGGAAGGGGAAGCGGGTCTCAATCCGAATGGGGGCCTGCGGGCGGCAGCGTATAGTAAAGCGCGTAAAGAATGTTGCGGGCGATCCGCTCGGCCTCGCCTTCCTTTTCGCCTGCGCTCGTCGCGCCATTGGAGTTGACGAAGACCACTACGGCGAGCCCGCGGGCCGGCATCAGCATGACTTGGGTTGAGAAGCCGCTGAGCCCCCCATTCTTCATGACGATGGCCGGCACTTTATTGACTTTGTCCTCGGGCTGGATGGCCCAGGAGAGGCCCGAAAGCAAGGAGCCTGCCGGGCACCGGGGGAGATTGGGCAAAGGGCCTGTGCAGGCGTAAGGCGTCTCGGCAATGTTGAACCCCGCCGCTATGGCCGGCGTGATAACGCTTGCAGGGGGCAAGGGCAGGCCCGTTGCAGCGGCTGCTAAGATTGACATGTCGCGGATCGTGGAATGAAGCGCCCCGGCCGGCGCCCAAATTGGAACCGGATTGGTGATGGCATTCCCTGGCGCGACCGAAACGGTGACTGGATCGATATAGCCCTCGCCGCCGTCATCGACGCTGACAAAGCTCACGCTGCCATTGGCAATATGAGCGGTGCATTTGGCGTCCCGGCCAAGGCCATTGCGCCGCCCGCCGCTGATGACAACGTTTGGCGGCTGGGTGTAGCCGGAGCCGCCGTCAATGATCTTGACGCCCGCGACTTTTCCCTTCGCCACAACGGCTATTGCCTTCGGCGGTGAGCCAGAGGGCGCACGGGCCTGAGATGGAAGGAAGGTGACCGCTGGCGGAGGCACATAGCCATATCCGCCATTGGTGACCGTAAAGCCGGTGACAGAGCCATTGCTGCCGATTTGGGCGGTTGCCCGGGCACCCGTGCCGCCCCCGCCTTTGATGGTTACTTTCGGAGGCGCGGTGTAGCCTGATCCCGGAGCTTCGAGCGCGATAGCGCGCACCTGCCCCGATGCAACAATCGCAGATCCAATAGCCTGATTGTAGCCCAGCGCAAGGGGCACAGGGCTTTGCGAAGGCGGAAAAAGATAGGTGTTGCGCATCCCAAGCGGGCGCAAAAGCCGCTCCCGGAGCAGCTTCACCCAGCCGCCGAGCGCCGCGTTGCTAAGCGGCGTATTTGGGCTGCCGCCCAAGATCAGGCCGAGGAGCCCGACGCTGAAGTCCGAATAATAATAGGGCGCGGGAAGGCTCGTGACGGGTTCAGGCTTGGCAAGCTGATAATTCTTCGGAACCGTGTTTTGAAAGAAGGCCAGGAATTTCTGCGCATTGTAAACGGCCGGGGCCGGGCGGTCAGACGGCAGGCATCCCGGCACATTGTCATGCTGGCAGAGGGGAGCAAGACTTGGCAAGCCTGCGGTGAAATCGCCAAGATCTTTCAATGTGGCCTGCCCCATAAGAGGCTTGAGCGAGCCGAGCTCCAAACGAAGCGCCAAAAGCGGCGTATTAAGACTGAACTTCCCGTCATGGACGGCTTGGCCAAGAAGATTGGTGGTGAAAATCTTGGTCACGGAGCCGATTTCAAAAAGTGAATCTGGCCCGAACGGCTCGCGCTTTCCGGCATTGGCAAGGCCATAGGAGAAGAAGCGCGGCGGCTCACCCTTGATGACGATACCGACGCCAACGCCAATGGCAGAGCCCGCATCGACCGATGATTTTGCGAAAATCCGTGCTGCAGCTTCGACGGGACCGGCGCTTGCGGGGAGGGGGCCAAATGCTACCCCTGCTAGAAGGATCGCAAAAAGAAGATGCCGCATTGGTTGCAAATTCCGCATCCGCACTCTAGCAAATAAACCGCAACGGATGACGCAAAACCGCCTTGGCCAGACCATGTGCTCAACCTTAACGTGCTGCCTAAGCCCGAGGCAAGATAGCCCAATCATCCCAGGAACTGAGCATAGTAAGGCGTCGTAAAGCGGGGCTTGGCCAGCTTGCGCGGGATGAACACGTCTCCTGCTTGCAGCCATTGCGTCTGGATTGGCGAGGCATTCGCGCCAAGCCGGTGGATCGCAAGCGCATTATACTCGCGCGAGAACTGCTGCCATAATGGGTTTGCGGGGTTCGAGCAGACCGGATCAAAGGAAAAGGAAACGCCGCGGCCGCCGGAATAAAGACCAAATGGCTTTTTTGTTCTCTCAGGCCGCTGCACGAAGTAAGCGGCCCAACCGGTAGGCGCAAATCCCGTCCGCGCTTGAAACGAGCAGGTGAAATCATAGGCCCCGGCGACTATGCGCTCCATCTCAAGAACGTCGTGCTCGTAATATTGGAAATCGAGACGCCGCTCATCGGCAGCGGGACGCCAATATTCGTTGACGAAATCGGCGCGGGAGTAAATGATTCCTTTTGGGACGGGAACCTCGACGCCGTCGAAGCCGTGCTGGATCGCAAGCCGTTTGGCGAGCCGGAAAGCCTCACATTGCGGCTGCGACTCTGGCGGCGTCCTTGCCCCGCGGCCTGCTTTGTAACGCTGGTCAAAGAAAGCCGTGAGCTGATGCAGATAGACAAGCGCCAGCAGAGCATCGCATTCGGAGCGCTTGGCGATGAGAGCCGCGGCGAGCTCAGCGGGTGATGAAAAGGCTTCGACGGAAACATCGGACCGGCATAGCGTCGCCGGGCGGGTTTCGACACAGCATTCCACGATAATGCCTGAGAGGCCGAAAGAGCATTTGAATTCGTGGAATGCGGCGCCGTCTTCGGCCTCGGACAATGTGCGCAGGAGACCGTTTTCATCCACATAGGTGAGCGAGGTGACATGCGCCGAGAAATATCCAGGGCCGTCGAGCGATGATTCCTTGGTATCGCCAGCCGCAACCGATCCAACGGTCGCTTCGCCGATTTCGGCTTGGAATGGGATCTCGCGGTCATGCGCTTGCAGCCAGCTGTTCAGCTTCTTCAGGCGGCATCCAGCCTGCACGCGCACCACCACCCGGCCCACTGAATCATGCTCAAGACCCAGCACCTCGTCGAGCTTGCGCAGGCAGACCATGGTCCCGCCATCATTTACAAAAGCAGCCGCGGTTGAAAGCATCGAGCCGGCCGGATTGACGGGGCCTGGGAAACGCTTCTCGTCCCGGACGAGGTTTTGCACATCCTCATAAGTGATCGGCTCCGCGAAGATGGCCGGCGCGGTGCTGCGGTGCTGGCCCCAATTGGTGAATCTGCGGCCTTCGTTCTGAATGAGACCCTGGAAGGGCAGAAGATCTCTTTGCTGCGGCATTAACTCGACGCCGTGTGACATATGACGGTCTCCGTAAACTATAAATTCATAACGGCGGATGGGCCAGACCTCCGGCAAGCGGAGTGTCCTTTTCCCGGGAGAACCGCCGTGGCCGGACGGCTAAAGCGCGGTTAAAGAAAGAAGAAACAGAGACTTTGGAAATGTTCTTCCGTTCTCCTTCCTCCGCTCGCGGCGGCTGCTTCTGTTACAGGCAATGCGCGTATATGGATGCAGCCGCGGATGTTTTTTAAGCCGCCCAGCGGTATCCGGCCCCGAGGCATGAAATGTTTCGGGAAAAGAAAGAGGCGTGTTGGGCGCTGGCGCGCATATCTGAGGAAAGAATGGAGCTGAGAGGGAGCTTGACGGCTGAGCGCTTTCACCGCGGCAGGCTCCTCAGCCGGCGTGGCGGAGCGCAACTGGCTCACGCGTTGCCCTGTGAGGCAGAAACGAGCGCCGTCAAGCTGTTTTGGAGAAGAATGTGGCCCGCATCCTCATTGTTATTCCGCCCTATCCCAGCATCGTTTATTCGACGCTCGGGCTTGCGGCGCGTCTCAAAAAACGCGGTCACGGCGTCTCTTACGCAGGGCTTGCCGACTCGGAGGATGCAGTCAGGCAGCAGGGTTATGCCTTCATGGCGCTTTTTGAGAGCCATTTCCCGCTAGGCTTCTTGAAGGAAACGGAAATCCTTGAAACGCAGCGTTTTGGCTGGCGGCTTCTCCAGGCAAAACGGGATTTCGTGCGGCGGCTCGAAAATTTCGCCGCTGAACTCGCTAATGGAGCGGGCGAGGAATTCCGGCAATCTCTCCAAAGCCTTGCTCCGGATCTCGTCATTTTCGCCTCGGCCGACATCTGGGTTGAATGGCCAGCGTTCGTGGCCGTCTCCATGGGGCTTCGCTGCATCTACTTCCATGATTACCTGGCTCCAGAGACGGAAAGCAGCCTCCCCGCGAAATTGCTGCATCCGCTGCAGCGGCTTTGGCAGAAAATCGAAGCCTTTATGCTGAAGCCGTTGGGCCTCTATCTCGACTTTGCGGGCGTCCGGCGCCGTCTTGCCGGACGCTATGGCTGCGAGCTGCCATCCGTTGACGATGGCTGCCAAGTGCCGCGTCTGCCGGTGCTGGTTGCGTGGCCGCAAGCGCTTGATGATCCCGGCGCAGCCCGGCCCGGCCGGTATCTCGCTGGCGCCATGCTCAATCTCGAACGCATTGAGCCTGACTTTCCCTGGGAGAGGCTGAGGGAAGGGCGCAAGCTTGCTTATTGCTCGCTCGGCACGCTGGTGTGGCTTTCCCGGAGGCGTTATGCAGCTTTCTTCAAGACCGTCATGGCTTGCGCCTGCTCATGGCCGGACTGGGACTGGGTCATTGAGATCCGGGGCGGAGTTATGCTGGCGGACCTTGGGCCCGTGCCGGAAAATGTTGTGATTGTTGAACGCACGCCTCAGCTTGGAATTTTAAAACGGGCGCATCTCGTCCTCACCCATGGCGGCGCGGCCACGATCAAAGAGGCGGTTTATTTTGGGGTGCCCCTGATCGTCTTTCCGCTCGGGGTCGATCAGCCAGAGAATGCCGCGCGAATCGCGCGGCATGGCATTGGCTTGCGCGCGAGCCTGAAGAAGTTAACCCCCGGGCGCCTGAATGCCATGATCGGCGTGCTGGAAGGCGATCCAGCGATCCGCCGGAGGATGGAGGCGCTCCAGCAACAGGTCCGGGACGAGGAGGCGGCTAATCGCGCCTTGGCCCTGATCGAGGCGCTGCTGCAAGATGAGCCGGTGGAAACCGCCTTTGGGAGGTAAGCGGGAGTGCGCAAGGAAATCACTCGCTTTAATCCTGTTCTGATTCGCACCATATTGGCGGCATGGCCAAAGCTCCCCGGAAAAACGCCCCGCGGCCGAAGGCGGCGCGGCCCGATCTGCGCCCCCTCGACGAGCATCTCGCTGCCCTGCTCAACCCGGCCCTGAACGCACGCCAGCCGGGCGTCGCCGAGGCCCAGACGGAATATCTCTTGCGCCCCGGGGAGGGAGCGGGCGGCGCCACGGCCACAATCGAATCCTTAAACGAGCTGCTCACTCTCGGCGATCCCAATCTTCGCGGCAAGAAGCCCTGGACGCCGCACCGGCCGCCGCGGCCCGACAAGAGCGAGGGCGGCCGGAAATTCCGGCTCGTTTCGGATTACGAGCCAAAGGGGGATCAGCCGCGGGCGATCGATGAGCTTGTTGAAGGCCTCATGCGCAACGAGCGCGATCAGGTTCTTCTTGGAGTCACGGGATCGGGCAAGACCTTCACCATGGCCCAGGTCATAGCGCGGACGAGCCGCCCGGCGCTCATTCTTGCGCCTAACAAGACGCTTGCGGCGCAGCTTTACGGCGAGTTCAAGAGCTTCTTCCCGGACAATGCGGTCGAGTATTTCGTCTCTTACTACGACTACTATCAGCCGGAAGCCTATGTGCCGCGCACCGACACTTATATCGAGAAGGAAAGCTCGATCAATGAGCAGATCGACCGGATGCGGCACGCCGCCACGCGCGCCCTTCTCGAGCGCGACGACGTGATCATCGTTGCCTCGGTCTCTTGCATCTATGGCATCGGCTCGGTGGAGACCTATACGGCGATGACCTTTACTCTGACGCTTGGGGAGAGGCTAGACCAGCGCCAGGTCATCGCCGATCTCGCCGAGCTCCAATACAAGCGGATCAGCAGCGATTTCACGCGCGGCACATTCCGCGTCCGGGGCGACACAATCGAGCTTTTCCCGGCCCATTACGAGGACCGGGCGTGGCGCATTGGCTTTTTCGGCGACACGATCGAGACGCTTGCGGAATTCGATCCCCTGACCGGCAAGAAAACGCAGGATCTCCAATTTGTGAAGGTCTATGCAAATTCCCACTATGTCACGCCGCGCCCGACCCTTCTGCAGTCGATCAAAGGGATACAGGCGGAATTAAAGCAGCGCCTTAACGAGCTGAATGCGGCTGGGCGGCTCCTTGAGGCGCAAAGACTTGAGCAGCGCACAATGTTCGATCTGGAGATGCTGGAGACGACCGGTTCCTGCGCCGGCATTGAAAATTATTCACGTTATCTCACTGGCCGCCGCCCGGGCGAGCCGCCGCCGACGCTCTTTGAATATCTCCCAGACAATGCCATCGTCTTCACCGATGAGTCGCATGTTACCATTCCTCAGATTGGCGGCATGTACCGCGGCGACTTCCGGCGCAAGGCAACGCTCGCCGAATACGGCTTCCGCCTGCCATCCTGCATGGACAACAGGCCTTTGCGCTTCGAGGAATGGGACGCGATGCGGCCGCAGTCGATCCATGTTTCGGCCACCCCCGGCCCCTGGGAATTGGAGCGAACGGGCGGCGTTTTCGTCGAGCAGGTCATCCGGCCGACGGGGCTTATCGATCCGCCGGTTGAAATCCGTCCGGCGCGCGCCCAGGTCGACGATCTTTTGGGCGAGGCTCGGAAGGTTGCGGCAATGGGTTACCGCAGCCTTGTCACCGTGCTCACCAAGCGCATGGCAGAAGATCTGACTGAATATCTGCATGAGCATGGCGTGCGCGTGCGCTACATGCATTCCGATATCGATACAATTGAGCGCATCGAGATCATCCGCGACCTTCGCCTCGGCGCTTTTGATGTGCTCGTCGGCATCAATCTTCTGCGCGAGGGGCTCGACATTCCCGAATGCGGCCTCGTCGCAATTCTCGACGCCGACAAGGAAGGTTTCCTGCGCAGCGAGACGTCGCTTATTCAGACGATCGGCCGCGCGGCCCGCAATGTGGACAGCAGGGTGATCCTTTATGCCGACCATGAGACGGGCTCCATCGCGCGCGCAATGGCCGAGACGGGGCGCAGACGGGAAAAGCAGCAGGCTTACAATGCCGCGCATGGCATCACGCCCGCCTCGATCAAGCGCGGCATCGCTGATATTCTCGGTTCTGTCTATGAGCACGATCACGTCATGGTTGATTCTGGCTTTGCCACGCCCGCGGCGCTCACAGGGCCAGATTTCAAGGCAACGATTGCCGGTCTCGAAAAGCGCATGCGCGAGGCGGCAGCCAATCTCGAATTCGAGGAGGCCGCGCGCTTTCGCGACGAAATCAAGCGGCTGCAATCCGTGGAGCTTGCGGTGGCAAACGATCCTTTCGCAAGACAGAGCGATCCCGGGGCGGAAGCGGACGCTTTCGCTGGCACGCGCAAATTCAGCAGCGCTGCAAACTTCCGCTTGAGCCGGCCGCACAAGCCGGCAGATTCGGAGATGGGGCCGCATAATTTCGGCGGCGGGGAAGCAAAACCGCGCGAGGGTAAGGGCGCGCCTGGGGGAGGCGTAAAAAGGAAAACTAAGTCAAGGCAGGAAAGAAGATAGCGGAGCTGGCTGGCCGTGCCCCGGCATCATCCGTCTCTTTATCGGGCCCTTCCGGGAGGGCGCTCATTTTTGTTATGGTCTAGCCTTACGATGCGGCGATGACGCTGAAAATCGAGGATTACGCGCTCATCGGCGATTGCCAGACGGCCGCCCTTGCCGGCCGCGACGGGTCAATTGATTGGCTTTGCTGGCCGCGCTTTGATTCCCCGGCCTGTTTTGCCAATCTTCTCGGCACGCCTCAAAATGGCCGCTGGCTGATTGCGCCCGTCAGTCCGAGCGCCAAAACGCACTGGGCCTATCGCGGCCAGACGCTCATTCTCGACACAACGGTTGAAACGCCGGAGGGCACCGCCGTTGTTACCGATTTCATGCCGCTCGATGCGGGCGGAACGCATCTCATCCGCCTCGTGCGGGGCGTGAGCGGGAGCGTCAGGCTGCGCACCGAGCTCATCATCCGCTTCGGTTATGGAGAGGTTGTGCCCTGGGTGCGAAGGCGCGACGATGGAAGCTTGCACGCGGTGGCGGGTCCCGACCGGCTGGTGCTGCGAACACCGGTCCGCCTTAGCCCCAGAGGCCGGACCCATATTGCAGAATTCACCGTTGATGCAGGCGAAACGGTTGATTTCACTCTGAGCTATGGGGTTTCTTATGAGGAGATCCCCAAGGCAATCGATCCGTTCCGCGCGCTTGAGGAAACCGCCCGCAATTGGGCGTCCTGGTCGCAATGCATTGGCGGCGCAGGAGAGTGGTCTCAGGCTGTGACCCGGTCCCTCCTGACGTTGAGGGCGCTGATTTACCGCCCAAGCGGCGGGATTGTTGCTGCGCCGACAACGTCGCTTCCTGAGCAGCCCGGCGGCTCCAGGAATTGGGATTACCGTTATTGCTGGCTTCGGGACGCAACCTTCACCTTGCTTGCGCTTATGAACGCTGGCTGTGCGGTTGAAGCGCGGCGCTGGAGGGATTGGCTGATCCGGGCGCTCGGCGGCGAGCCCGCTCTGGTTCAAGTGGTCTATGGCGTCGGCGGCGAACGCCGGATGCCCGAACATACACTGCCTTGGCTTCCTGGTTACGCTGGCTCAAAGCCGGTGCGCGTTGGCAATGCGGCCGCTGGGCAGATGCAGCTCGACATCTATGGCGAAGTTCTCGATGCATTTTACCAAAGCCGCAGGCGCCGTCTCGTCACGGATGCCGCCGATTGGATGCTCCAATGCGAGCTGTTAAAGCATCTTGAGACGATCTGGGCGCTTCCTGATGAAGGGATTTGGGAAGTGCGCGGGCCGCGCCGGCATTTCACTTATTCCAAGATCATGGCTTGGGTTGCGTTTGACCGCGCCGTCCGAAGCATTGAGGAATTCGGCTTTGTCGGGCCACTGGATCATTGGCGGCGCTTGCGCCAAATGATCCATGACGATGTTTGCGCGAAGGGATTCGATCCCGGGCTTGGATCATTCACCCAGAGCTACGGAGGAAAGGAGCTCGATGCGAGTTTGCTCATGATCGCGCTCGTGGGATTCTTGCCTTCAGACGACAAACGTGTCCGCGGCACGGTCGAAGCGATTGAACGCCGTTTGATGAGCGGTGGTTTTGTGCGCCGCTATAATACGCAAGAATCCATTGACGGCCTGCCTGCGGGCGAGGGAGCATTCCTCGCTTGCAGTTTCTGGCTGGTCGATAATCTCGTGCTTCTCGGAAGGCTCAGCGATGCCAGGGCCTTGTTCGAGAAGCTTCTCGCTTTACGCAATGATCTTGGGCTTTTAGCCGAGGAATACGATCCCGCAACGGGACGTCTTGCGGGCAACTATCCTCAGGCTTTTTCGCATATTGCGCTGATCAACTCGGCGTATAATCTTGCTCGCGCAACAGACGTGCTCGCGGAACGGCGCCCAGGCAATCAATTGCCAGCGGCGTGGCGCGCATGAACTCCAGCATCTGAAATGCTGTCTTTGCCGGATGGCGGTTCAAGGGGAGGGAGAAGAAGCGCCTATGGCCCTCCTTCTCACTCTCATTCCACCTGGAGGAGCAATGCGACGAGCTCGGCCTGCCGGTGGGTATCGGTCTTGGCGAAAATGGATTTCAGCTGATTGCGCGCTGTCTCACGGGAGATATTCAGCTCGCGTGCCGCTACGTTCGGGGCAGCGCCGCGCGCAATGATATGAGCGAGCTTCGCCTCGGATGGCGTCAAACCGAAAGTCTTAGCCAGGATTGCGGCCGGAGGGCCGGGCCTAGGGCCCAGAGCGTTGAGCGTGATGATGATTCGCAAAGCTTCCGGCGCAACATCGGCACCTCTGTCGAAGTTCCACACGCGCAAGATGATCGGTAATTTGTCCTGACGCTGCGCGATGATGGGCTCAGTGAAAAGAGGGTTGAACCGCGAGGTTGCGGGCAATTGGGCTAGGACGTCTTTAAGCTGAGCCCGCGCTTCCGGGTCGCGGAGGAAAAGGCGCCGGTCCTTGACCTTGACGTCGTCATCAAAGACGGCCTGCGCTGCAGCATTTGTATCGGCCACGAAGCCTTGGCCGTCGAGCGCAATGGCCGGAAGCCGCATGGCTTCAAGCGCAGCGGTTGGCGATCCGCCGGAGCCCCGCGCGCTGGCGGCTGCCGCGATTTCGATCAAGCGCCTGGTGAATGTGGCGAGGATGCGCTCCTCTTCGGCGCGGAGGCTACAAACTTGCGAATTCATGTCAAAGAAGTTCATAATGAATTCCTCGATAACTTTTAGAGAGCCGCCTTTAAAACTTTGGGCCGCGTTTCAGACCGTTAGGATCACTCCAGCGCCTCCGCGGAAACCGGGCGGGCTTGGATAAACGACTTTCTGACGAATGACAAGCCCTAACATTATTGTATCGTCAGACTCCTTTCATATCCGTGACAAAAACTGCACGGAAACGGAAGCGCGGCCATTTTGGCAGATTTACCTATATTGATGACGATAAAGCTCATATATTTCATCGGCCAATTGGGGGAGAACGGGTTGTTCAGCCAGTGCATTGCACCATCAGCCCTTCACATTCGTGTTTTAAGAAAAATATTGAATTACGAACTTTGCAAAACGTCATACGAAAAACAATTAGATCACTATGAATTCGTTTAACAATAAAACATATGACGGCGCAAATTGCAATATGGCATTTCTCCCGGTCCTTCTGGCCCTGCGCGCGCCTTTTTCCGCTTAATGCTGCCGGTCTGCCTAAAGAATTCTAATTTACTCCGCCCTGTCTCATCCGTGAAGTTGCGCTTCAAGCCATGATAAACGATTAAAGTCTTCAGCAGGAAAAATACTGCAATGCAAAAGGCTTACGCCGGTTCGTAACGGCGAGTAAGCCGAAAGGAGAAGCTCATGATTTCCGTTACCTTCCCAGATGGCCAGTCACGGCAATTCGAGTCAGGCGTGAGCGGGCTCGATATCGCCAAGAGCATTTCCCCTTCTCTTGCCAAGCGCGCCGTGGCCATGGCCGTTGGCGGCGTCTTGCGCGATATCGCCGATCCCCTGACAAGCGATGCCGAAATCGAATTCGTCGAGCGGGAAGATCCCCGGGCGCTGGAACTCATCCGCCATGATGCCGCCCATGTTCTGGCCGAGGCGGTGCAAACGCTTTTCCCCGGCACCCAGGTCACGATAGGGCCCGTGATCGAAAACGGCTTTTACTATGATTTCTATCGCGCCGAACCCTTCACACCGGAGGATTTCCCGGCGATCGAGAAAAAAATGGCCGAAATTATTGCGCGCGACAGGCCTTTCGTGAAGGAAGTCTGGACTCGCGAGAAAGCCAAAGCCTGGTTTGCCGCCCAAGGCGAGCTTTTCAAAATGGAGCTTGTCGACGCAATCCCGGAACATGAGGACGTGAAGATTTACCGGCAGGGCGAATGGCTGGATCTCTGCCGTGGCCCTCATATGACCTCGACCGGCAAGGTCGGCGCGGCCTTCAAGCTCATGAAAGTCGCAGGCGCCTATTGGCGCGGCGATCCGGCAAGGCCCATGCTTCAGAGGATCTATGGCACGGCCTTCGCCAAGCCAGAGCAGCTCGCCGCGTATCTGAAACAGCTCGAAGAGGCGGAGCGCCGTGATCACCGCAGGCTTGGAAGGGAGATGGATCTGTTCCATTTCCAGGAGGAAGGGCCCGGCACGGTTTTTTGGCACCCAAAGGGCTGGACGCTCTTCCAGACGCTGATTTCCTACATGCGGCGGCGGCAGGCTGAGCTTGGCTATATCGAAGTAAACACGCCCCAGGTCTTAGACCGCGCCCTGTGGGAGACCTCCGGCCATTGGCAGACCTTCCGCGAGAACATGTTCCTCACCAAGACAGAGGACGAGCGCGTCTTCGCGCTCAAGCCCATGAACTGTCCCGGCCATGTGCAGATCTTCAAGCATGGGCTTAAGTCTTATCGCGACCTGCCGATGAAGATTGCTGAGTTCGGCATCGTCCACCGCTACGAGCCCTCAGGCGCCATTCACGGCCTCATGCGGGTCCGCGCCTTCACGCAGGACGATGCGCATATTTTCTGCACCGAAGATCAGATCATGGAGGAGAGCCTGAAGGTCAATGACCTCATCCTCTCGATCTACCAAGACTTCGGCTTCGAAGACATTGTCATTAAACTATCTACGCGTCCCGAAAAAAGGGTTGGCTCCGACGAGGCATGGGACAGGGCCGAAGCGGCTTTGACCCGCGTCCTGAAAACGCTCGAAGCCCGCGGCGCCAAGACCGCGATCAACCCGGGCGAAGGCGCCTTTTACGGCCCCAAGCTCGAATACACTTTGCGCGATGCCATTGGCCGGGAATGGCAGTGCGGCACCACGCAGGTCGATTTCAATCTGCCAGGCCGGTTTGGCGCTTTCTACATTGACGCTGCGAGTGAAAAAACAACGCCGGTCATGATCCACCGTGCCGTCTTTGGGTCGCTTGAGCGTTTCACGGGCATTCTCATCGAGCATTATGCCGGGCATCTGCCGCTCTGGCTTTCTCCACTGCAAATCATCGTGGCAACGGTCACTCAGGAGGCAGATGGCTATGCTTCCGAAATCCTTGCTGCGGCCCGCCGTCTCGGGCTGCACGCCGAAGGCGACCTCCGCAACGAGAAAATCACCTATAAGGTGCGGGAGCACTCGCTGGCCAAGGTTCCGGTGCTCTTTGTCGCGGGGAAGAAGGAAGCCGCAAGCCGCACCGTCTCGATCCGCAGGCTTGGCTCGCAAGAGCAAAAGCTCATGGACCTCGACGCTGCCTTAAAGCTCCTGGCCTGGGAGGCGATGCCGCCTGATCTTCGCCGCGGTGCTGCGGGCGTTGACCGTCCTGCCGGGCGTGATGCTGCGGCTCATTGAGTAATCATTGAATCACCGATGCCTGGTAAGTCGCTCCTCGCTGGCATCGCAGCAGCCAAAAAGTCACAGACACTCTGCCTGTGACTTCTCTGGCGTTCACACGGCGCCCCGCAATCAATAGCGGTAGTGATCAGGTTTGAAGGGGCCCTGTTGGGGAACTCCGAGATAAGCAGCCTGCGCTGGCGTCAGCTTTGTCAGCTTTGCCCCAATCTTTTCGAGATGAAGGGCTGCGACCTTCTCATCAAGATGTTTCGGCAGCGTGTAGACTTGGCGCTCGAATTGACCTTGCTTGGTCCAAAGCTCAATTTGCGCCAGCGTTTGATTGGTGAAAGACGCCGACATCACAAAGGAGGGATGCCCCGTCGCATTGCCGAGGTTGACGAGCCGTCCTTCAGACAACAGGATGATGCGCTTGCCATCGGGAAACTCGATCTCGTCGACCTGCGGTTTGACATTGTGCCATTTGAAATTGCGCAGGGCGGCGACCTGAATTTCAGAATCGAAATGGCCGATGTTGGCAACAATGGCACGGTCTTTCATCGCGCGCATATGCTCGACCGTGATCACGTCGATATCGCCGGTGCAGGTCACAAAAATATCGGCGCGCGGCGCGGCATCTTCCATGGTTGTAACTTCATAGCCCTCCATTGCGGCTTGCAGGGCGCAGATCGGATCGACTTCGGAGACCATCACGCGGCAGCCAGCATTGCGCAACGAAGCCGCAGAGCCCTTGCCGACATCGCCAAAACCCGCAACCATCGCCACTTTGCCCGCCATCATCACATCCGTGCCGCGGCGAATGCCATCGACAAGCGACTCGCGGCAGCCGTAAAGATTATCGAACTTCGACTTCGTGACGGAGTCGTTCACGTTAATGGCCGGCCAAAGGAGCTTTCCGTCCCGCTGCATGGCATAAAGCCTGTGCACGCCCGTTGTAGTCTCCTCGCTCACGCCCTTGATTGCCCGCGCGCATTTGCCATACCAGCCGGGATTGAAGGCAAGCCGCTTCTTGATCGCAGCATAAAGAATCTCTTCCTCTTCGTTGCCAGGCTTATCAAGGAAAGCCGTGTCGCCGGATTCGGCGCGCACCCCGAGGTGAATGAGCAGTGTGGCATCGCCGCCGTCATCCAGGATGAGATTAGGCGTGCCGCCGTCCCCCCATTCGAAGATCTTATGCGTATACTCCCAATAGTCGGCGAGGCTCTCGCCTTTAATCGCGAACACAGGCGTCCCCGTCGCGGCAATCGCAGCAGCGGCGTGATCCTGGGTCGAGTATATGTTGCAGGAAGCCCAGCGGACCTCAGCGCCAAGGGCTTTCAAGGTCTCGATCAGCACGGCGGTCTGAATCGTCATATGGAGCGAGCCAGCGATCCTTGCGCCTTTCAGCGGCTGAGCCGGCCCATATTCGGCCCGAGTAGCCATCAAGCCCGGCATTTCGGTCTCTGCGATCGCAATTTCCTTGCGGCCCCAGGCGGCGAGCCCGATGTCGGCGATGGCGTAATCATGAGGGGTGTGTGTCATGGGCTTTTGCGCTCCACTGGGAAAGTTGAGCGCGTCATATCAGGCTTGGGCGCAAGAGGCAATAAAGATATAAGCAAGTCTTTATATTTTAGGAGGGCTTGGCCATTGCAATTCATGCCGGCTGCGGCTTAGTCCACTTCAAGACGGGGTGGCGCGCCGCGCGCGTCTCGTCGAGCCGGCACCGGGGCGCATGACGCGGGGCGCCTGCGAAGCGCGCCCTGTCTCCCCGCTTTGCGGCGAGCGCGAGATCGCGCAAGGCGGCGATAAAGAGGTCGAGCGATGCCTTCGATTCAGATTCTGTGGGCTCAATCAGCATCGCGCCATGCGTGACAAGCGGGAAATAGACCGTCATTGGGTGAAATCCCTCATCAATCATTGCCTTGGCGAAGTCGAATGCGGTCAGCCCTGCGGGCGCAAGCCAGGATTCGTCAAACAAGGCCTCGTGCATGCACACCTGGCCCGTATAGGGGCCAGACATCACATCCTTGAGACTCACACGGACATAATTGGCGCTAAGCACGGCGTCCTCAGCAGCCTGCCTGAGGCCCTCCGCGCCATGCGAGAGCATATAGGCGAGGGCGCGCACGAAGGTTCCCATCTGGCCGTGAAAGGCTGCAATCCGGCCGGAAGCCTGCGGAGCTTCGCTGCAGTGCTCGACAAGGCGGAAGGCATCGCCCTCGCGGCGCACGAAAGGCACAGGCGCAAAAGGCGCAAGCCGGGAGGAGAGGACCACTGGCCCGGCGCCCGGCCCGCCTCCGCCGTGGGGCGTCGAAAAGGTTTTATGCAGGTTGATGTGCATTGCGTCGGCGCCAAGATCGCCCGGGCGCGCCTTTCCCATGATCGCGTTGAAATTCGCCCCGTCGCAATAAAAGTAGGCGCCCGCCGCATGAACCATCGACGCGATTTCCACAGTGTCTTTCTCGAAGAGGCCGCAGGTGTTGGGATTGGTCAGCATGATCGCGGCAACCTCGGGGCCAAGGCGCTTTTTGACCTCGGCTGGGTCAAGCGTTCCGCTCGAGCGAGCCGGAACGGGCCGGACTTCGAAGCCCGTGCTTGTGGCCGAGGCCGGATTGGTGCCATGCGCGGATTCGGGCACGAGAACGACGTTGCGTGATTGCGCTTCGCCTTTAGCCGCGATTGCGGCCTTGATGATCATCAGGCCGCAAGCCTCGCCATGCGCGCCTGCTCTCGGCGCAAGAGCAACGGCATCCATGCCCGTCAGAACCATGAGCCAGCGGCTAAGCTCGGCCATGAGCTCAAGCGCGCCTTGCACCGTGGATTCCGGCTGCAAGGGATGGATATCAGCAAAACCTTGAAGCCGCGCCATCGCCTCGTTCAGGCGGGGGTTATGTTTCATCGTGCAGGAGCCGAGCGGAAAGATCCCCGCATCAATGGAGTAGTTCATACGCGAGAGCCGCACATAATGTCGCACGGCTTCCGGCTCGCTCAGGCCCGGGAGGCCCGCAGGCTCTTTCCGCTTCAGCGCGCCAAGCCGCGGCATGACGGGCAAGGGCTCAGCGAGATCAACGCCAGTATTCTCCGGGCGCCCGGTCTCGAAGATCAAGCCTTCCTCGATATCAAGGCCGCGATTGCCCGTGAAGGTTTTCGCTTCCTTGGCCGCCGCCTCAGATGCCTTGGGAAACTGGCCTTGCCGCATCAGCATGAGAGCGCTCCTTTCAATGCGCCAGCGAAAGCTTGCCGGTCGGCCGCGGTATTCACTTCCGTTGCGGCTACAAGAATAAGATCATCGAGGCCGCTCTTTGGCAGGAGCCTCGAGACGGGAACACCACCCAGGACTCCCTCTCCGGCCATCCGGTCCACCGCCCGCTGGCCGCTGCCAGGGATCTTGATTGTGAATTCATTGAAAAAGGTTTCGTTGAGAACCTCGACCCCCGGAATAGCCGCGAGCCGCTCTGCGAGATCAACGGCATTGGCGTGATTGATTTGGGCGAGACGGCACAGCCCGGCATCGCCGAGCAACGTCAGATGAATTGAAAAGGCAAGGCTCGCAAGGCCGGAGTTTGTGCAGATGTTTGAGGTCGCCTTGTCGCGCCGTATGTGTTGCTCACGGGTTGAAAGAGTGAGAACAAAGCCGCGGCGGCCCAAGGCGTCAATTGTTTCGCCGCAAAGGCGCCCTGGCATCTGCCGCAGATATTTGGCCTTAGCAGCGAAGAGGCCAAGGTAAGGCCCGCCGAAATTCAGACGGTTGCCGAGAGACTGCCCTTCGCCCGCGGCGATATCCGCATCCATTGCCCCAGGAGGCTTTACAAGGCCGAGCGAGACAGCTTCGGTAAAAACCGCGATGAGCAGCGCGCCTCTGGCATGACAGGCTGCGGCAATATCGCTCAAGTCGCGCAGATTGCCAAAGAAATCGGGGCTTTGCACCACGGCGCAGGCCGTATTGTCGTCTATATATGCGCTAAGCTTCTCTGCCGCGGTCACATCAGGCGGCAGCGCAATGGCTTCCTCGCCGGCCATTTCCGCATAGGTCCGGACTGTTCCAGCATAATGCGGATGCAGGCCGCCCGACAGCAGGGCTTTGCTCCGCTTTGTGATCCGCCGGGCCATCGCAACCGCCTCGGCCGTTGCGGTCGAGCCGTCGTAAAGCGAAGCATTGGCGATGTCCATCGCGGTCAGAGCCGCAACCTGGGTCTGGAACTCAAAGATTGCCTGCAATGTGCCTTGTGCAATTTCGGGCTGATAAGGGGTATAGCTCGTTAAAAACTCCGAGCGCTGGATCAGATAATCGACCGTTGCTGGAACATGATGCTTATAGGCGCCCGCCCCGATAAAAAAAGGAACAGAGCCCGCCGCAACATTCTTGGAGGCAAGGCGGGCAAGCTCGCGCTCCACCTCCATTTCAGATTTGGGCGGCGGCAGATCGAGCCTTTGCGTAAGACGCTTATCTTCAGGAATATCGGCAAAAAGCGCATCGCAGCTGCTCACGCCAATGCGAGCGAGCATCTCCGCGCGGTCCTCGCCGTTCAAAGGAAGGTATCGCATTGTCTTGTCTCAAACCGGCGGCGCGAGACCGCACTCCAGGAAAAACATCCGTCCCCGCTGGGTCATCCAGCCAGAAATGCCGGCGCGGGATTTTGTCATGGCTCAAGCCGAAGCCTTCAAAAAAGCTTGATAGGCCTCCTCGTCCATCAGGCCCTCAAGCTCCGAAGGATCGGCGAGCTTAAGTTTCAGGAACCACCCTTTGCCAAGCGGGTCCTCGTTGACGGTTGCCGGGCTTTCCGCCAGCGCCGTATTGACCTCGATGACTTCGCCCGAAACAGGCGCATTGACCTCGGCTGCAGCCTTCACGCTTTCAATGGCCGCGGCCTCGGCTCCTTTGGCGATTTGCTTGCCAAGCGGGGGAAGCTCGACAAAGACGACATCGCCCAATTGCGCCTGAGCGAAATCCGTAATTCCGATGATGCCTGTCCCGTCTTCCACGCGGACATATTCGTGGCTTTTGGTATAGCGCATACTCATAGCACCCCCCTGAAGTAGCGATGCGGCACAAAAGGCATCGGGGCGGCGGCTGCCGCGATCTCCTTGCCCCTTTCTGTCACACGAAGCTGTGTCCCAGGCACGGCATGCTCCGGCGCGGCGTAACCCATGGCAATCGCCCGGCCGAGGCTTGGCGCATAGCTTCCCGAGGTGATGCGGCCGGCCGCTTGGCCCGCCACGTCTAAGACCATGGCGCCTTCCCGCGCGGAAACCTTGCCCTCCATCAAGAATCCCGTGCGCAGAAGCGCAGGCCCGCGCTCAAGGGCTCTCTTCACGCCCTCATAGCCGAGAAAGCCGCCCTCTTTGCGTCGGCGCCTCGGAATCGACCACAAGAGGCCGGCTTCGACAGGCCCGGTTGTTGCGTCGATATCATGGCCGCTGAGGCAAAGGCCGGCCTCAAGGCGCAGCGAGTTCCTCGCCCCAAGGCCAGCCGGGCGCACATCGGGGATGGAAAGAAGCTTCCTTGCGAAGCTTTCCGCCATGGCGCCTGGCAGCGAGATTTCGAAACCGTCTTCGCCCGTGTAGCCCGAGCGCGAGAGCGTCATAGCAATGCCATTCTGCTCGATGTCAATGGCCGACATGAATGGCATTGTCATAACGCGACCGCTGTAGGCGGGCGGCAAGCAGCGGGCCAAAATCCGGGCCGCGAAGGGGCCTTGAAAGGCAAGCAGCGCCTGGTCTTCAAGAATGGTCAATGCGCAATCGGGCAAATGGGCCTGAAGATGGGCAAAATCGGCTGCCTTGAAGGCGGCATTGACAACGAGGCGGAAACGCTCGTCGCCAGAGTTGCCGGCAATCCGCGTCACCATTAAGTCATCGAGGAAATGACCTTCGGAATCGAGAAATTGCGTGTAGCGAATCCGGCCTGGGGCAAGACCAGTGATATCGGCGGGCACAAGGCTTTCAAGCCGGCGCGCAGCATCCAGGCCTGCGAGAACGGCCTGGCCCATATGCGAGACGTCGAAGAGGCTTGCCCGCGCCCGTGTGTGGAGATGCTCAGAGATGATGCCGGAGGGATATTGAACGGGCAAGGCATAACCCGCAAATTCGATCATGCGGGCGCCAAGGCTGCGGTGCAGCGCGTCAAGGGGTGTGCGTGCGAGATCGCGTGAAGCGGCTCTGGCGGCGGATGGCAGGCTGGCAGACATCGAAACACCCCTCAGGACAGCGCCTATGGCTCTCGCGCGGCGGCAGCGCCGCCTCGCCGTGCCCCCTCTGTCCCGAGACCTGAAAGATTTCCTTCCCCAGCTTTATGAGCAGCGGGGGGAAGTTGCCTCCTTCGGTGGACTTTCCGCTCAAGCGGAAAATCGCTTTCCAGAGTGTCTTGCCCGAGCGGTCCCTGGGCCTGAGCGTTTCCGGGGCGGTTGCGCCTTCGGCGCCGGCCGGAGCATGGCCGGACTCTTCCGCTAAGGTGTTTTGACGCTTAAGAGTTAGCGCGCCAGCCTGCAATGTCAATGCAGCGCGGCCCGGGTGCCCGCTCAAAGCGGGCGCAACGCACTGGCCATTCGCGCCTCAAGGCCTCGCCCCCGCAGCTTTCTCCGCAGCGGGGCCCTCCTCAATGCCTGCCTTGATGGTGTAGTCCTCCTCGGCATGGTCTTGAACGAAGGGCACGCGCAGGGGCTCGGAAACGATTGTGAAATCGCTTTGAGTTGCTCCTGGCGGAACCGTCACCGCGGCACGGTAGATCTTGGTGACAAGCGGCTCATTGTCTTGCTTGCGGAGCACCGAGATGCGCACGGGGACAGAAAAAGTGCCGGCGCTGCCCGCTGGGCCTAGCAGCACTTTTCCGGCCACCCCAGCCTTGAGCGACAGCTTGTCTCCATCAAGGGAGCATTCCCGCGCCGTGTCGGTGATCGAAAACTGATGCCGGAGATTTGCAGCCACTGGGGGGTCAGCGGAATAAACGCGGCTTGCTGCAGCTCCTTCGAGGATGATGAAATCAGGGCAAAAAATATGGCGGCTTTGCCCTGAAGCTGGCGGCGGGGGATCTTCGGGCTTTTTGCCCAGCAGAGCTGAAAGTTTAGCGGTGGCAGGCTCGGGCGTGTCGAATGTGCCATGACGGACGCCGCAGGCACTGAGCATAAGCGCTGCCGCCGCGAGGAAAGTCAGAGCAGGGCATGGCTTTGCCCTTTGCGGCCCGCTCCGCAGACACCGCTTAAGGCAGAGCATCAAATCCTTCCTTGAAGCCTGCCATTGAAAGCGGGATTCCAATTCCTTCCTCAGGCGTCTGGAAAATGATGAATGTGGCCTTCTGGCCGCTTTTCATCTGCTCGATGAGCTTCTCCTCCATCACAACCTCGGACACGCACCCTGTCGGCACGCAGCGGACAAATCCGGCGCGCCCGACATCTGCATCATCAATCTTGAGCCCAAGGCCTGAGGGGAGCAGGACGCCCAAGGGAGCAATGACCCGGAGGAGCCGGTTTTTCCCGTCTGCGGTTTTCAGAACGATCACCATGAGGGTGATATTGGGGCGGTCCTCTGCAGTCACGCTTTGCAGCAAAGCGCATTGCTCGCGCGCTGCTCCCGGCGGCGTTTCGCAGCGCAGCTCCCAGTCGCCATGCTTGGATTTAACGGCTCCCTGGCAAAGAGCCCCAGGGGCGCCAGCGGCAAGGAGCAAGCCAATAGCAGCGATTACAAGGCCGCAAAGAGAAAATGCGCGCCTCGCAGCCTTGGTTTTGATTGTCAATGGCACGAATTGATCCTGTCATTCCCTAAGCGCAAGGCGCCGGATGGCCGATTCACATATCTGCGGCCAGGAAGAGTTGCGAGTTTATCTTTTGCCGTCAAGGCTAGGCAAGATTGATGCCCTCATATTGTTTTTCGGCGCGTTTTGCGTCTGTCTTTGCAGCAAGAGCCAAGACCTGCTTGCGTCAGTAAATTTTATGTGAAACGTGAATAAGCATTTGATTAACATCAATAAATAAATCACGCTAATTTATTTTCCATGCCCGGCACCTTTATTGGCTAACGGCGTTTTGCCAACGTGAGTATGGCCCATTTGGGTATGGCTGCTTTCAAGATAGAAACATAAACTGCCAGCAAATGTCATATTCGTGATTATTTTCTTTGGGGGGAATTTTTCAGGTGAATGGTGATTCCCAAAATTTCCTCAAAGGCTTTTCTGAACGATGCCGTCCGAGGAAGATAGAGCTAAGGCTTAACAGCTGGCCGCATTGCCGCAATGTGGGAGGCTTCCCTTTCAGCCGCGGAAGATGTTGCAGCAGGCGCGGCATCGCATTGAGTTGCATCGCAAAGATGCCTAGCTGGAGCAAAAGCCGGGGGGCTTGCCGGCACACCAGAATATAAACCTGGAAACGGTAAGCGCCGGTAATAGCGTGCAGCAGTTTAACGCCCCCCATTGCGGGCTGCGGCATTGTTTTGAAGACGGGCATTTTTGAGAGAACGAAAGCATGTTTGGGATCCAAGCGAGAAGGCAAGCATCTTTGGTCATGGCTTGCAATGATGCGGCGGGCGAAGTTTCGTCCCTTAGCTCTCAGCGAGGAAGCGGAGCGCTGCATTCACGCGAAGATCCGAATTGGACAGCCGATGGCTGGGAGCAATCCGGTAAGACCAGAGAGCTTTATCCCTCTTCTGCGGGCGAGAGAAAGGCGCGGCGCTTGCCAAAGCGAATAGGGCTTTTTGGCAATTTCGGGATCGGGAATTTTGGCAATGATGCATCGCTCGAAGCAATGATATTGTTCTTGCGGCGGTCGCGGCCTGACGCTGAGATCGTCTGCGTCTGCCCGAGACCCGAGAATGTCCGGGAGAACCAAAAAATATCCGCATTACCGATCAGCGTCCAAAGGGCCTCGTTATGGCGCAAGCTCGCCAATTGGATCTATGCGATCGTCACAGTGCGGAAATTCGAGGTGATGATAATCCCTGGCACGGGAATCCTCACCGATTTTTGCGCTCCGCCGTTTGGCATGCCCTATGCTCTATTCCGGTGGTGTCTTGCAGCCAGAATTTGCAGGACGCCTATCGCCTTCGTCAGCGTTGGCGCAGGTCCGATTCACCACCCGCTCAGCCGCTGGTTCTTGAAGTCTGCTGCCTCAATGGCACAATACCGGTCCTACAGAGACGCTGTTTCTAAAAACTTCATGCAATCACTCGGAATGAATATAGCAAGCGATACGGTTTGCCCGGACAATGTGCTTAATATGCCGTCATCCGTTACGCCGTCACTCCAGCCTCGTGAAAGCACGTCTATCACCGTTGGAGTTGGTGTTATGGTATTCAAAGGGTGGGACAATGTTGATCCTGAAGTTTATGACGGCTATCTCGGGAAAATAACGGAATTTGTTCTTTGGCTGCTGGATAATGGATACCGCGTGAGCCTATTGCTTTGCGATGCTGCTGACCAGCAGGCCATTGATGATATTCGCAGCGTCATCGAAGCTGAAAGACCTGCTCTGCAGGAGCAGCACTTTATTACCGAATCCGCGCTGTCAGTCCAAGATGTTATCCGTCAGGTTTCTAGTGCTGACATAATTGTTGCGAGTCGTTTTCATCATCTTGTGTTCGGGCTTAAGTATAGCAAACCCACGGTATCGATTGGATACGATGGCAAACATGATGAACTCATGGCATCGATGGGGATGGGGGCATTCTGCCAGCGTATTGAAAGTTTGGAGGTTGACAGGCTGATCTCTCAATTCAAGGTGTTAGCGTCCGAAAGAAATCGTTATGAGGCTATAGTCAGAAGCGCAGTCATTTCGGGGCAACAGCGCCTTTCTCATCAAGAGAGTGTCATTGCTTCACAATTCCTCGGGAAGGCAGGTCTATCGGCTGCTTCCGCGGGTTAAGAGAAAGTAAGAGTCAGCCGAAACGGATTGCCGCGTAAAGAAGGCATTATACCGGAGCATAGCCATTTGCTCTACGGCCGGGACTTATGTTGCAAGTCATATGACGCTGCCGCAAGAATTACGGTCTTCACCCATAAGATCTAGGAAATGAGCGAAAGGGCAGACTGTGGCAAGCCTTGATGTGGTCGTCACGTGCTACCAATACGGTCATTTCCTGCGCGAGTGCGTTGCCAGCATCTTGGCGCAGCAGATAGACGGCTTGCGCGTATTGATCATCGATAACGCTTCCACGGATAACAGCCTCGAGGTCGCGCGGCAGCTTGCCGAGGAGGATTGTCGAATCGAAGTGGCTGCCCATGAGCGCAATCTTGGTCACGTCGCTTCATTCAATGAAGGTATTGACTGGGCGAAAGCGGATTATTTCGCGATGGTCTGCGCCGATGACCTCCTGACGCCGGGAAGCTTCGCGCGGGCGATATCTTTTCTGGAACAGCACCGGGAAGCAGGGTTTGCAATCGGCAAAGAGATTCTTTTTCGCGATGGGGAGGCTCTTCCTGAGATCCCTTTGGAAGGGGAGGCCCAATGGCGCATTCTCAGCGGGCCGGATTTCATCGCGGACCGGTGCCGCAAGCTATACACGGGGCCAGCCGTTGTGAGAACAGCCATACAAAAGAAGGCCGGTCATTACCGCGAAGCGTTGTTCTTCACCTGCGACTATGAAATGCTGTTGCGTCTAGCAACCTTTGGAGATGTCGCAGAGACAGCCTATCCGCAAGGATATCGCCGCCTGCACGGCACGAATTTGGCCGTTGTGCATCAGCTAGATCGCGCCCTCGACCTTGGCGAGTTTGAAGCAGCTTTTGAGAGTTTTTTCCAAAATGAGGGGCGTCCGCTCGCCGAGGAGCGTCATTTGGACCGCCTGGCGCGGCGCAATCTTGTCGAGAACGCGTATTGGTGGGGAGTGCGCGATCTGACCAAGGGAAGATGGCGAGCGGGATTTAGCCTTTTGCGGTTCGCTTTTACAAGGTCTCCAATCTTGCTTTTTGTGCCGCCCCTCGGGTTCCTTTGTGAAGAAAACCGTCCCTTGTATCGATTGGCACAGGCTGTGCAAAAAATAATATTATCGTCGCGGAAATACCCGCAATCGCCTTCGGCCACGCCGCCGGTTAAGCGGACAAACTCCAACTCCAAAATTGCAGGGTGAAGGCATGAAAGTCCTCGTCACGGGCCATCTCGGATATGTCGGCACCATCATGGTGCCCATGCTTCGAGCCGCAGGGCATGATGTCACGGGTTATGACAGCGATCTTTACCAGCGCTGCACCTATGAGCCGGGCGGCGTGATCATGGATGTCCCAGCGATCACGAAGGATATCCGCGATGCAGCCCCCGCGGATCTTGAAGGCTTTGATGCTGTGATCCATCTTGCTGCGCTTTCGAATGATCCGCTCGGCAACCTCAATCCTGACCTCACTTATAGCATCAACCATCGCGCGAGCGTGGCCCTTGCCAAGGCTGCGAAAGAAGCTGGCGTCAGCCGGTTTCTCTATGCCTCCTCCTGCAGCAATTATGGGCGGGCTGGCGAGGATATGGTTGACGAGACGGCCCCGCTGAACCCGGTTACGCCTTATGGTCAATCCAAGGTCTGGTCCGAACGCGATATTTCGGCTCTTGCCAGTGAAAAATTCTGCCCGGTTTACCTGCGCCCAGCTACAGCCTATGGCGTCTCACCGCGCATGCGTTTCGATATCGTTCTCAACAATCTCGTTGCCTGGGCCGTCACGACCGGACTCATCTACTTGAAGTCAGATGGCACGCCCTGGCGCCCCATTGTCCATATCGAGGATTTTTCGCGCGCTTTCCTGTCAGCGCTCGAAGCCCCGCGCGAAACGGTCTTCAATCAGGCTTTCAATGTCGGCAGCAGCGCCCATAATTACCAGATTCGCGATCTTGCGGAAATTGTCGCGGAGACCGTGCCCGGCTGCCGCATTGAATTTGCTTCGGATGCCGGGCCGGACACAAGGTCATACCGCGTGAGCTTCGAAAAAATCGCCCGTGCCCTGCCAGAGTTCAAGCCGCAATGGGACGCACGGCGCGGCGCTCAGCAGCTCTACAATGCCTACCGGGCATCGAGCTTGACGCTTGAGGAGTTTGAGGGGCCGCGTTATCAGCGCATCGCCCATATCCAGAAGCTTATCGCGGACGGCGTCCTCAGCACTGGGCTGCGATATCTTGCACGGCAGGAGTGCCTCGCAGGCGAGATCTGAGATAGATCATCAAGCGCGGCGGCACTCCTCCCTATGCCAAAAGAAAAAAACTTCATTCATTCCATGGGAAAGCCTGCCCCTCAATAAAGGATTGCTCAATTGATTTTCACGGAAACAAGGCTCAAAGGCGCCTTCATCATCGATCTTGAGCGCCGGACCGACTCGCGGGGGTTTTTTGCGCGGGCCTTTTGCCAGAGGGAGTTCGCGCGGCACGGGCTTAAGACCGTGATTGCCCAGGCCAATATTGCCTCAAATCTGAAAAAGGGCACCTTGCGGGGGATGCATTTCCAATATCCGCCAGCAGCCGAGACAAAGCTTGTGCGCTGCACGCGCGGCGCGATCCTCGATATCATCGTCGATCTCCGGCCGGAGAGCGAGACTTACCTCGAAAGCGTAGCGGTTGAGCTTAATGAGGAAAATCAAAGGGCTCTCTATGTGCCCGAGCGCTTTGCCCACGGCTATCAAACGCTTTGCGACGATACCGACACGAGCTATCAGGTTGGCGAATTCTATACCCCGGAGGCGGAAGGCGGTCTGATGTATAATGACCCGCGCCTCAGTTTGAAATGGCCTCTGCCGGTCAGCGTGATTTCTGAGAAGGATCAGAAATTCCCATTGCTTGATGAATTCGAGCAGGAATTGAAGCGGAAAATGAGCCTGCGCTCGCAGCCAGCTCATGATATAGCTTGAACCCGGTCGCCGGCACAAACGGACAGAACTGCCGGGCGCCTGGCCACGGAAGAAAGAAAGTCAAAGGCAATGATCCTTGTCGACACCGCGCTCCAGAAACGCCAGTCAGAGGGAAATCCCATCCGCGTGGGCATTGTCGGCGCGGGATTCATGGCTCAGGGGCTTGTTAATCAGATTGCTCATAGCACGCCAGGCATGCGTGTCGTTGCGGTATCGAACCGCCGGCCGGAGCGGGCCATTCACGTCATGCGTTATGCTGGCTATGAAAACTTTGCCGTGGCAGGCACGCAGGCGAAGTTCGATCAAGCAGCCGAGGCCAAGACGCCGGTCGTGACGGAAGATGCGATGCTGATCGCCCGCTCGCCTTTTGTCGATGTCGTCGTTGATATCACGGGCTCCGTGGACTTTGGCGCTCATGTCATTCTTGAATCATTCAAGCACGGCAAAGACGTCGTGCTCATGAATGCCGAGGTCGACGCAACGATCGGCCCCATTTTGCACGTTTATGCGAAAAAATATGGAGCGGTCCTCTCGGCTTGCGATGGCGACGAGCCTGGCGTCCAGATGAATCTCTACCGGTGGGTGAAAGGCCTTGGCTTGATCCCCCGTGTGATCGGCAATGTGAAAGGGCTGCAGGACCGCTACCGCAATCCCACAACTCAAAAGGGCTTTGCGGAGCGCTGGGGCCAGAACCCTGCGATGGTCACGAGCTTCGCGGACGGCTCGAAGCTCAATTTCGAGCAGACGATTGTTGCCAATGCCACAGGATTCAAAGTGAAATCACGCGGCATGTCGCGGGGGCTTGAATACCGCGGCGACGTCATGGAGCTTGGCAAGCTCTATGATATCGGCGAATTGCGCGAGCTCGGCGGCATCGTGGATTACGTCGTGGGGACGCCGCATACCAAGGTCTATGTGCTTGCCGAGCATCCGGACCCGAAGCAGCAAGTGTACCTCAATCTCTATAAGATGGGCGAGGGGCCGCTCTATTCGTTCTTCATTCCCTATCATCTCGTGCATTTCGAGGTGCCCAGCGCGATTGCCCGTGTGGCGATCTTCCGCGATTCTCTTGCCCCTCCTCTTGGCGGGCCGGTGATCGAGGTCTGCGCCTGCGCAAAGACCGATCTTGATGCTGGCACAGTGCTTGATGATTATGGGATGTATATGACCTACGGCGAGGCTGTGAATGCAGAGGAAATGAGCCAAGGACATTACCTGCCGGAAGGGCTCGTGGAAGGCTGCAGGCTCAAGCGCAGTATCGCCAAAGATTCCATCCTGACCTATGAGGATGTCGAGCTGCCGCCCGGGCGTCTTGCCGATTGGCTGCGGGCAGAGCAGTACAGGCATTTCCGCGGCGAGACCTGGCTTCAGGATCTGCTTGAGGCGGCGGCTGGCCGCGCTCCGCCGGCCCATGTGTCTATGCAGGCGCAGGCAGATCAAGGCGCAGCACAGGCGCGCCATTTTATTGGGGCATAACTTTCCCGGGCATCGCTGCGAGGCGCTGTTTTGAAGTTTATCTAAGAAGAATGTATGCGGGGGAGGGGCCAGTCTTGGCCGGCGGCGGGCTCGAAAGCCCTAGCCAGAGGAAATTACAGAGCCTAAGGTCCTGCACAAGGCCAGTCAAGAAGACCTTCACCGGAGCAAGGGAATTGCAATCATGAAGGTCGTGCTGTTTTGCGGCGGTCTCGGAACCAGAATCCGGGAATATTCCGAGGCCATTCCGAAACCCATGATTCCCGTGGGGCATCAGCCCATTCTCTGGCATGTGATGCAGTATTATTCGCATTACGGCCACCGGGATTTCATCCTTTGCCTCGGATACAAGGCAAATGTCGTCAAGGAATTTTTCCTAAATTACCGGCCGCATGTTTATGCAGATTGCACGGTCTCGGGAGGGCATGTGCAGCTTCTCGCCCCCCAGGAGGAAGACTGGCGCGTCACGCTGATTGATACAGGCATGTGGCGCAATATCGGCGAACGGCTCTGGGCGGTGCGCGATTACGTCAAGGACGAAGAGATATTTCTTGCCAATTACAGCGACGGCCTCAGCGATGTTGATCTCGAAGACATGCTCGCCCGATTTAAGAAGAGCGGAAAGCTTGCCTGCTTTCTTGCGGTCCGCCCGCCTTTGACCTATCACCTCGTCTATATGGATGACGATGGCGCTGTGCGCGAGATGCGGGCCTGGGACCGCGACGAGATCTGGATCAATGGCGGCTATTTCCTGCTCCGGCCAGAGATCTTCGACTATATGAAGGAGGGCGAGGAGCTTGTCATCGAGCCTTTTCAGCGCTTGGCGCAGGCAAACCAGCTCATGGCCTATAAGCACCGCGGCTTCTGGCGCTCCATGGATACGCTGAAGGACCGGCAAGTGCTCGAAGACATGGTGGAGCAGGGCAAAATGCCTTGGCGGCTCGGCAATGGCCTGACGAAGAAATAAGTATACTTTTAGCGTCGTCTCATACGCGTTTTTTCATCAGGGTCTCTTTGCTGCTGTGCAAGCGGGGACGCTGAAGCAGCCCAGGCAGCCCTCCGGCAGCTACGGGCGGAACAAGAGCTTACGATGCGGTCTTTGGATCTCGCACGGCCGGGCGAATCTCTCTCCCTTCTCTGTCTAGGAGCGCATTCCGACGATATTGAAATTGGGGCGGGCGGCTCCATCCTCCGGTGGATTGCTTCTGGGGTCAGGCTCAATGTCCATTGGTGTGTCTTAAGCGCGGCTAGCGCGCGCGCGGAGGAAGCGGAAGCCTCTGCCGCCTCCTTTCTGGAAGGTTCGGCGCGCTTCAAGATCGAGCTTGCAGCGTTCAGAGATAGTTTTTTTCCTTACCAAGGGGCTGAGCTCAAGGAATGGTTTGCCGCGCTCAAGTCTGCTGTCAATCCCGACCTGATCCTTACTCACCGGCGGGATGATGCCCACCAGGATCACCGCGTAATATGCCAGCTGACCTGGAACGCATTCCGCAACCATCTCATTCTCGAATATGAAATCCCCAAATGGGACGGCGATCTTGGCCAGCCGAATTGCTATGTCGCCCTCGAATATGGGATCCTCGAACGGAAAATCGATCTTCTGATGAAGCATTTTGGCACGCAGCGCTCGAAAGACTGGTTCGATCGCGAAACGTTCCAGGGGCTTGCCCGGCTGCGCGGCGTTGAATGCCGGGCGCCAAGCGGCTATGCGGAGGCGTTCACGCTGCGCAAGGTCTGCATTGGTTGAAGGACAGGGCACTGGGGCGCCTTCTGCTTCCGTCAGCCAGAAGCTGCGCCTTATGCCGGGGAGCTTTTCGGATTTTGCAGCCCCCGTTCATTCCCATTGTCCCATTGGCTAGACGCAAAAGCGGGCGTAAAAGGGCGTCCCGTGCCAAGATCGGCGCGGAAATCTGAGGACCCGGACGGCCGGGCAGCGTGACAGAATGAAGCGGACCATCCCCAATGATCTTCCGAGCTTGTCGATTTCCCCGGACAAGGTCTGCTACATCATTGTCAAAGCGCGCGAGTTCGACGTTAAAGATGTCGTCACCGACCCGAATGATTCCTCCAATGCGACGGACGACAGCATGATCTCCGTGCTGGAAGACCACGAAGACGATCCGGTAGCCGAGGAGATCCGCGGCTTCATCCGCACCTTGAATGAGGACGAGCAGATGGATCTCGTTGCGCTCGCCTGGCTCGGGCGCGGCGATGGCACGATCGACGAGTGGGCTGATCTGCGCGCCGAAGCCGCGCGCGCGCATAACACGCGCACCGCCGAGTATCTTTTGGGCATGCCGCTCCTTGCCGACCACCTTGAAGAAGGCTTATCGCAATTCGGCCGGTCCTGCGACGATTTTGAAATGGGTCATTTGTGATCCGCGCGCTTCGGGGGGCTGAATGCAGCAAGGATCTTCGCCAGCGCCGGCTCCTGGCCCGGGCAGGGGGCTCTTTGAAAACTCCCGGCTGCGGCTCTTTGCATTGCAGGCCACCCGCGATTTTGGCAAAGCGGTTGCCGGGGCCCTTGGCCAACCTCTTTCCGCGCATGAAGAGCGGGAATTCGAAGATGGGGAGCACAAATCCCGCCCGCTCGATGACGTGAGCGGGGCTGATGTTTACGTCATCCAGAGCCTGCATGGAGGGCCATCGCAAAGCGCCAACGACAAGCTGTGCAGGCTTTTGTTTTTCATCGGCGCGCTCAGGGACGCAGGCGCTGCGCGCGTGACGGCGCTTGTGCCTTACCTATGCTATGCGCGGAAGGACCGGCGCACCAAGCCGAATGATCCGGTGATCACCCGTTATGTCGGGGATATGTTTTCGGCAGCGGGCGCCGATGCGGTCGTGACGCTTGACGTGCATAATCCCGCAGCCTTCGAGAACGGTTTCCGCTGCCGCACAGTGGCGCTCACTGCGGCGCCGCTTTTTGCCCGCGAAATCACGGTTCCCCAGGACGAGCCCCTTTGTGTGGTGTCGCCAGACCCGGGCGGAGTGAAGCGCGCCGAATTGTTCCGTGAGGCGCTGGAGTCCGTGCTTGGCCGCCCTGCGGGAAAGGGCTTCGTGGACAAGCACCGCAGCGGCGGTGTCGTCTCCGGCTATCTTTTCGTGGGAGATGCGACAGGAGCGGCGGCGCTTATCATCGACGATTTGATCAGCACAGGAAACACCCTGCTCCGGGCTGCGCAAGCAGCGCGCGGGGCAGGAGCCAGGCGCGTGCTCGCACTCGTCACGCATGGCCTCTTCATGCCTGGAGCAGCGGAGGTTGTGGCCGATCCAGCGATTGAAAAATTCATCGTGACGGATTCGGTTCCCCTGTTCCGGCTGGGAGAGGGAGAAGCACGAAGTAAGATCGAAGTGGTTGCGGCGGCGCCGCTTTTTGCCGAAGCCGTCCGCCGGCTCCATGCAGGTGAAGGCTTCGCTGATCTGTTTGTGGTTTGAGAATGCGTTCGAGATAGAGCATATCGGCGGCCGCAATCTGCAGATAAGTGCGAGCCAAGGGAAGCCATTTTCCAGGCGTGCGCGGGTTTGCCTCGATGAGATGCGCAGCGCTGAGCCGCGCCCGCAGCGTTGCCCGGTAGCAGCGGTAGAAGGAAAAGAGAGCAGCAGAACTTCCATCGCCCCAACGCCGCAAGACCCGCCGCTTGAGATATCCCGCCGCCCAGGATGCACCGAGGCGGTCGCATTCGACGCTTAAAAATGCAATTTCATCGAGGGGGTCTACCGCCCTGAGCTTCGGATTGAACTCCAAACAGTCGATGATCCGGACCGAGTCATTGATCCATATGTGCTCCGGCCGCAGATCCCCGTGCCCGTCAACAATGCAGCGCGAGCGCGCCCGCGCGGCGAGCAAATCCGGCCTTGCCTCGAGGAAGCGGCGCTGCACGCGATCGATTCGCCGCACGAGACCGGCTGGGAGCTTGAGCCGTGGATTGAGCAGCAGCCGGCGGTTGTCGGATAGATTGCGTCGCCAGTCGGCGAGGAGAAGAGCGGGGGAGATATGGACTCCGCCCGCATGGCGGTAGAATGCCGCCAGCTTTGCAGCAAGCCGGCTGAGATGAGACGGCATCAGGCGGCGGCTGAGAATCATCTGCTCGACAGTCCGTGTCTCGTCGAGCCGGCGCATGACAACAAGCCAATCGGCTGTGCATCCAGCGCCATCAAGCGCAAGCCCGAAGGGCGTCATGACCAGCGGCACAACATCGAGATAGACATCCGCGGCAAGCCGCCGGTTTAACGCAAGCTCAGCCCGGCAGGCGGATTCCCGGAGAGGAATGGTCGAAAAATCGAGATAGGCGAAGCGGACGGGCTTCTTGAGTTTGTAGACGCGCTCGCCAGCAAGAAAAATCCAGGACATGTGTGTTTCCAGCCTGGAGACCGAGCCTTCGGGCAGGCCATAGGTCCCGCCCCGGCTAAGGAAAGCCACTTTCTCGGCAAGGGATGGTTCGCTGCGGCCCTTTTCCGCAGGCGCGGCGGAGAACACCCATTCCCCTGGCGCTTCGATTTGTCCCATCCGGATAAATCCACGGCCGAATCGAGGACATGGCTCAAGGCCCGCCCCGCAAAGCTTTACACGAAGAACTGCGGCCCTGAAATCCGTCCGCAAGCGCAGGGGTTATGCCCGCACCCTCAGCGGCGCACCCATTCCGTGCCGATTTTCTCATAGCTCCTTTTGACTGCAGCCCACGCAATCCTATGTGCGATTTCCTCTTGTCTTGGATCGCCGCTATACCGCTCGAAGGCATTGTTGAACGCAGCACGGTAAATATCCTGCGCTCCTTCCGGCAGATGGTCCCTGATCCGGGGCGGAAGATCGGCATTCGACCAATAGGGCATCGGACAACCCGCGTGCTCGAATGAACTGAAGGCGCACCGGCGCGTTCAAAAAGCGCATTAGTGCGGTTTTAAATGTTCCGATGCGGGATATTTTTCCGCAAGCGCTGCCATCATCATTGGAGGCAAAACGGCCATAGACTAAAAAGCAGCGTGGCTCGTTGCAACCAGTTGCGCTGAGTCAAAGCGGAACGGAAAAAAAACGGCGGATTTGGAGAAGGCGTGTGAAGGTCAGATTGCGGATCATGAGCGATGGCGCGGCACTTTATGATGGCATCCATGACATCCGGGACGCTGAAAGCTTTGGCGCAGCCTGTAGCCAAGCATGGGAGGCGCTGCAGGCTGAGCGGATCGAGAAGGCTACGAGTATCGGCGCGCTTTACGAGGTCATCAACGAGAGCGTTCTTGGCTTGCTTCAGGGCGCAAAGATTACTCTCGAAAGGGCGGAGTGAGGGCGCTCCGCCCGTATGCCTCGCCGGACCGCAGGAGCTGCGCCAATGACTCCCGCCAAGATACATATGCTCGAAAAACACGAGGTTCAGGTTCCACCACTTGGCTTGCCGGGCACGCTCTGCATTCCTTCAAAGGCCAAGGCGCTCATTATCTTTGCGCATGGCAGCGGGTCGAGCCGCCTAAGCCCCCGCAACAGGGCGGTCGCCGAAAGCCTAAACGAGCGCGGCATGGCAACGCTTCTCTTCGATCTGCTGACGCCGGCCGAAGAGGCGAACCGTGCCAATGTCTTCGATATTCCGCTTCTTGCGCGGCGCGTTGCCGGGGCGGTCGAATGGGCAGAGCGTGATGCTCGCACGCACCGGCTTCACATTGGCCTGTTCGGAGCGAGCACAGGGGCTGCGGCGGCGCTTGTGGCCGCTGCCCGGCTTGGCGGGCGGGTGAAAGCGGTTGTCTCCCGCGGAGGGCGGCCGGATCTTGCCGGCGATGCGCTCGATCAAATTCACACGCCGTCGCTTCTTATTGTCGGCGGCGCCGATTATGGCGTCATTGAACTCAATGAAGAAGCTTTTGCACGTCTAAAGGGGCCAAAAGCCTTGGAAATTGTACCGGGCGCGAGCCATCTTTTCCCAGAGCCCGGAGCGCTCGAAACCGTCATTGAGCTTGCCGCAAAATGGTTCGAGAGCCATCTCGGGGCGGCGCCGGAAAGCGCAGCCGCGCAGGGCTTCTAAAGCCGCCAAGCTCAGACTCTCAAATCTGTTATGCGTGGACAGCCGGTCACGAAACAGCCTGCGGCCAGGAAAGGGCGAGCGGCCCATCGGGCTCGGAACTGACACGGACACCAAACGGCGCGCTCTCGCGGTCGAGCGTTCTTTGGATCCAAAGTGTATCTTCAGCGGAGGGAGTCACAAGCTGAAAGCGGCGAATCTGAAGCGGCGTGAGGCGAAAGCTGGTGAGCAGCCCATTTTCGCAATCGAAAGCCGGGAAATACATAAGCACGAGATCGCCGCGGAATTCCTCATATCCGCTGATGCCTTCGTAATCGTTGAGAAAATCCCCGCAGCCATAGAGGATGGGGCGGCCCTTATAGATCTCGATTGCCTTGGGATGATGCGAGGAGTGGCCGTGGACAGCTGAAACTTGCGCCTCATCGATGAGGGTGTGCGCAAAGTCTTGCTGCTCCTCGGGAATCTCATATCCCCAATTCGGCCCCCAATGGATTGACACGACGGCAATATCGCCGGGCTGTCTCACGCTGATCACTTGGCGGGCGATCTTTGCCGCTGTTTTATTGCTTAGATCCGGCAGGAGATTGACCCCGGGGAAGAACGGGGCGGCTTTCCAGCTCATAGGCACGCCGCTCGTGACCGAGGCGAAGGAATAAACGATCACGCGCCCTTTGCCTTTAACGGGGAGGATGGCTGGCGCGCCAGCCTCGCTCATATTGCGCCCAGCTCCGGCATGTTTGATCCGCAGCCGGTCGAGCGTGTCCAAAGTATCGAGAAGCCCCTGGCGCTCCCAGTCGAGGACGTGGTTGTTAGCAAGCGCGCAGCAATCAATTCGCGCGGCGGTGAGGCACTCTGCATTCTCGGGGCTCATTCTATAATTAATGCCCTTGCGGACATAGGCCTGGCTGCGCGTGATGCTTGTCTCAAGATTGATGATCCGCGCATCCGGCCGCATAAGGCGCAGCGCATCGAGCGCTTGCCCCCAGATGTAAGCTGGCGCTGCATTCACCGGGATTTTGCCGCTGGCACGCTCGGCGAGATGGACATACTCCTTCGCGGATCTCACCCAATCCTCATGCAATTCCGGGCTGCAGGGATGAGGCATGATTTGATCGATCCCGCGGCCCGTCATCACATCGCCGCAGAGAAAGATGCAGATCTCCTTATTGCTATCGGGCTCCGCTTTTCCGCTCACTGGCAGCCCCTTGCGGCTTGCGCCCGGAAGCCTTAAGCCCTGTGCCTCATTCAGAGCGAGGCATTTGCCGGGCCGGGGAAGTTTCTTTCCGCGCCGCCTCTGCATGCAGATCTTGCGCTATAAGAGCCCAGGCTCGCAAGGGCGGGCGTGAAGGTCAGCGGCAGAGCGTTTCCTTTGCATTGACGGCGGTCAAGGCGGAACCATCTTTCCTCTGCCTCGATGACAAGAGAAAGCCCCAAGCTTTGTCCCCGGGAGGGATCTTGCCATGCTCACGTTTATCATGCTGACACGGCTTAGCCCCGAAGCTGTCCGTTCACCCAAGGCTCTCGAAGATCTTGAGCGCCAAGCGATGGAGAGAGTGCGGCAGGAATGCCCCGATGTCGAATGGATCGCAAGCTACGCCATTCTCGGGCCTTGCGACTATTTGGATATCTTCCGCGCAAAGGACGTCGAGACGGCAAGCAGAGTTTCGACACTCATCCGGACCTTCGGCCATGCTCACACCGAGATCTGGACCGCAACCGAATGGGCTCGTTTCAAAGAGATTGTGCGCACGCTTTGAGATAGGCTCGGAGCGTATCCTTGTGCTTCGCCGTTGCGAGTAAGCCCTGCGCTCGCGTATTTGACGATTGCGCGAATTGGAAGTGCCGGTTTGGCGCCAGCTCGCACGTTTCAGGGATGTCTTGACTAAGATCAAGGTGTGAAGGGGCAGATGCATTTATCTGTTTCCCGTCACCTGGAACCCGGTGCGGATAGGCGGGTTTATCTAGCACCGCCCCGGTGAGGATGCAGCCGCTGCGCGCTCTTGCGTTGAGCGGACGGGATTGGCTGCTGCGCCGGGCGCCCAGAAACATAAGCGTGGGCCTTGGTTCACCCGCGGAAGACCTATTCGTTGTTAAAGGAGACGAACGATGGCTGAAGCAACCAAGCTACCGATCAAGAACGAGTCGAGAGCTCCGGCTGGACCCCCAGCGTCTTGGGCGCCGTTCGAAAGCCTGAGGCGGGAGATCGACCGTCTTTTCGAAGGCTTCCATTTGGGGAGCTGGGGCCTTCCGTTCCGCCGCGCGTTCGAGATCGAGATTCCTTGGCCGCGGGAAATGGGGATCGCTCCGGCGGTTGATGTCGCTGAGAAGGAAAAGGAATATGAGATAACGGCCGAGCTGCCCGGGATGGACGAGAAGAACATCGAGGTGAAGCTTGCAAACAATGTCTTGACGATCAAGGGCGAGAAGAAAGAAGAGAAAGAGGAGCGCGAGAAGGATTATTACCTTTCCGAGCGCCGTTATGGATCCTTTATGCGCTCTTTCCAGGTGCCCGAGGGCGTCGATACGGCAAAAATCGAGGCTTCCTTCTCCAAAGGCGTGCTGACGGTGAAGCTGCCGAAATCGGCCGAAGCGCAAAAGAACGAGAAGACGATCAGCGTCAAGGCTGCTTAGCCAGCGGCCAGAGCTTTGTTGCCGCGGCGGCAGGCATGGCCTGCTGCCGCGCTATTTTTTTTGCGCGCTGCGCCCCGCGCCTTTCAGCCATGGGCGTTGCGCAAATCCTTTTGCAGCTCTCGCTGGGGCAAGCCCTTATGAGCTCCCGTCACCACTTCATTGCATCGGCCTGCGGAGCACCCTTGGCCTCCGATGATTCACATCAATGACGATTTAGCCCCTTCTGGCCAGCCTGCGCCCATGCGCACGTCCTTCGATGCTGTTGCCCTTTCGGGCGAGTTGGTCCCCCAGGCGCTGCCGCTTGTCCGAGCCACATGGCCTGGCGTGGACCTCGCCGCCTGGCAGAATTTTGTGCAGTTCTTTTCCAGCCCTCCAGCGGCAGGAACCGGTGTGCTGGGCTTGCGCGATTCAACCGATTGCCTATGCGGGATCCTGGCTTATCAGATGGTCTGGGATCTCGAGGCCGGCCCCGTGCTCGCCATTCACCTCTTCACGGCCGTCGATCTCGCCAACTCGCCCCGCACGGTGCAAGTTCTGCTCGATGTAGCGGAGATGAGAGCAATCGAGCTTGGCTGCACGCGTATCCAAATTAGGCTCGCGCGCGATCAGGCAGGGCTTGCTTCAAGGCTGCGGCAGCTTGGCCTGTCAGCCGGGATCACCATGGTCTGGAAAGATGTCCAGCCCGGCCCCCCCAGGGCGTGAAGGCCGGGCTCAAGCGGTTTCTCAGTCAGAAACTTTGGCGCCGCCCGATGGCGCATTCTGGGATTGGCTCCCGGGGAGTCTCTTTCCCGCAGCGCCCGCCCTGTGTTTAATGGGTACAGCACATAAGGGCGCGTGGGGAAGAGGTTTAAAGATGACAAGCGGCAACGGCACGAAAAGGCGCCGCCCGGCAAATAAAACATCTGCCAGCTCCGCTCATGCAAAGAAAGGAAAAACACCCCCTTTCAGAGCGCGCCCGCAAAAATCAAGCGCTGCGAAAGATTTTGCCGCAGACAGCAAGCGGTGCGCAGGAGCAGCATGGCAAGCAGCGCAGGGGAAGGGATTTGAGCATGCTCTGGAGCTTGCCCCGGTTCTCGTGCGCAAGCTCGGCGGCGAGATTCTGCTCTGGGGCAAGGGGCTTCAAGCACTTTATGGATTCGAGCCTGGAGAAGCGCTTGGCCGCAACGCCGGGCAGCTCCTCGCAACGGAGTTTCCTTTGCCATTGGCGGACATTGAGGCCGTGCTGGCCGAGACCGGAATCTGGCAGGGCGAGCTCGTGCGGAAACACCGTGACGGCCGCCGCGTGGTGGTGTCCAGCCAATGGGCCTTGGACCGCAAAGGCTCCGGCGGCGCGATGGCCGTCGTCGAATTCGATTCGGATATGACCGAAGCCAAACGCGTGCAGGCTATGCTCGCTGACCGTGAAGCAAGGCTGCGCTCGCTTGTCGAGACGGCGCCAGACGCCGTGATCACCATCGACCAGCATGGCATCATCCAGTCGTTCAGCGAGGCCGCCGAAAGGCTCTTTGGATATGCCGCTGGCGAGATCATCGGGCGGAATGTGAAGATCCTGATGCCGCCTCCGCATCGCGACAAACACGACAGTTATATCGCCCGCTATCTTCAGACCGGCCAAAAGCGGATTATCGGGATCGGCCGCCAAGTCGAAGCGCAGCGCAAGGACGGCAGCATTTTCCCCATGCAGATCGCGGTGGGCGAGGTAGTCCTAGGCGAGACGCATATCTTCAGCGCTTTTATTAGCGACCTCACAGCCAGGGTAAAGATGGAGCAAGCGCTGCGCCATGCGCAAAAGATGGAGGCCATCGGCCAGCTCACCGGCGGGGTCGCGCATGACTTCAACAATCTTCTGACCATTATCTCCGGCAATCTCGAGCTTTTGGAAACAAGGCTCAAGGACCCGGAGGAGCTTGAGATTCTTTCCGAGGCGCAAGAGGCATCCAAGCTCGGCGCTGAGCTCACCAAGCGGCTGCTTGCCTTTGGGCGCCGCCAGCCGCTTCACCCGAAGCCGGTTGAGATCAACGCGCTTGTGGAGAGGCTGGCTGAACTTTTGCGCCGCACTCTTGGGGAGGCCGCGGAGGTCGTCACGCGGCTTGCCGATGGGCTGCCCCTGATCCTCGCCGATCCTGGCCAGATCGAAAATGCGCTTCTTAATCTCGCCATCAATGCGCGCGATGCGATGCCCGGCGGTGGGCGCCTGACCATCGAGACAGGAAGGGCTGTAATCGATCAGGATTATGCTTCGGCCTATCCCGATCTTCAGCCGGGCAAATTTGTGACAATCTCCGTGACGGATACGGGCACGGGAATGAGCCCCGACGTCCGGCAGCGCGCTTTTGAGCCTTTTTTCACCACCAAGGGCGCCGGGATGGGGAGCGGACTCGGCCTTAGCATGGTCTATGGCTTTGTGAAGCAGTCTGGCGGCCACATCCAGCTTTACAGCGAGCCAGGGTTTGGCACGACAGTGCGGCTTTATCTGCCGGGGGATGGCCCCGCAGCGGGGGCTGAACACTATCTTCCAGAGCCGGTTATGCGCACTGTCCGGGGCGGGCGGATCCTGCTCGTCGAGGATGACAAGCGCGTGCGGCGCGTTTCGGTCCGGCGCCTCAAGGAGCTCGGCTACTCCGTCATCGAGGCCGAAAGCGGTCCCCAGGCTCTGCGGGTGCTTGAAGGCGGCGAGACGGTCGATGTCCTCTTCACCGACATTGTCATGCCAGGGGGGCTGACCGGCCTTGATCTCGCGCGCGCGGCCCAGAAGAAGCGCTCCGGTCTCAAGGTTCTCCTGACCTCAGGATATGCCGAGCCCGCGGCGCTGAAGAAAGGCATGCCCGCCGCCAATGTGGAATGGCTTGGGAAACCCTACAGCATCGCGGAGCTTGAAGCGAAGCTGAGCCGCCTTCTTTCGCCTTGAGATAAACGGGCCGCCGCGTTCTTCTCAGCCGGTCTTGACCTCCGCCGCAAACACATAGCCCGCGCCGCGGACCGTCTTGATCAGGCTTGGATTGCCGGGGTCACGCTCGATCTTCTTGCGCAGCCGCATCACTTGCGTATCCATGCCGCGGTCATAGGAGGCCCAGTCGCGGCCCTTCACAAGGTCAATCAGCTGGTCGCGGTTCAGCACGCGGTTGGCATGGCTCGCAAAGACGCGCAGAAGCTCGAATTCTCCCGCAGTCAAAGGCACGAGCTCGCCTGACAGGCGGCGAAGCTCCCGTTTAACGAGATCGAGCCGCCAGCCTTCGAAGGTAAGCGCCTCGCCCTCGTTTTTCCGGGGTGCGGGAGTGGGCCCCCGCTCCGGCCGCCTGCGCGGCCCTGTCCGGCGCAGGATTGTGCGGATGCGCGCCAGCACTTCGCGCAGCTCGAAGGGTTTGGTGATGTAATCGTCGGCTCCCGTTTCGAGCCCAACTACCCGGTCGATCAAATCGCCTTTTCCGGTCAGCATAATGATCGGAATATCGGAGCGGCTGCGGATTTTCCGGGCAAGGGTCAGCCCGTCCTCGCCTGGCATCACAAGATCGAGGAGCACAAGGTCGGCTGGCTCGCGGTCCAATGCCTCGCGCAGGCCCGCGCCGTCTGCGGCCTCGCTCAC
>DASRYK010000139.1:0-26915 GCA_035687205.1 Methylocella sp.
GAGCAGCAGCCCCCGGCCTACTCCGCAATTAAAATCAAGGGTGAGCGGGCCTATGACTTGGCGCGTCACGGTGAGGCGCCTGTCTTGCCGCCGCGGACGGTGACGATTCACGCGCTGAGCCTCGTTGAGGCGGGCAGAGACGAAGCGGTTTTCGAAGCCCGCTGCGGCAAGGGAACCTATGTCCGCGCGCTCGCCCGCGACTTCGGCCGCAGGCTCGGCTGCTTCGGCCATGTCAAGGCTCTGCGGCGGACAAGGGTTGGGCCATTTTACGAAAAGGATGCGGTGACCTTGAGCGGCCTTGAGGCTGGCTCCTCCGAGGTCCGGGTGCTGCAGGGCTTAGGCGCTGGGCTTTCGGAGCTGCCGCGCATCCCGGTGGACTCCGGCACTGCGGCTAAGCTCCGCCGGGGCCAGGCCGTCCTTTTGCGCGGGCCTGACGCGCCGCTCGCTGGCCCCGCTTATGCGTCCTGCGGCGGCGTGGTCGTGGCCGTTGGCGCGGTCGAGAATGGCGCGCTGGTTCCGGGCCGTGTCTTCAATTTGCCGCTCTGAATTGCTCCGCCGTTCGCACCGCTGGCATCTTCGCCAAGAAGGGCGTTAAGCTTCTGCCGTTCGGCCTCGGTAAGGCTATCCATGGGCAGATGCCGCAGCCTGTTCCGCTTGGCAGCGAGGATCACGAGGCTTCCTGCAAGGAGAATCAAGAATGGCGCGCTCCAAAGCAGCCAGGTTTCCGGCTTGAGCGGCGGCTTCAGCAGGATGAAATCACCATATCTTTTGACCAGGAAGGCACGGATCTGATCGTCGCTGTCGCCAGCCTGGAGCCGCTCACGCACGATAAGCCGAAGGTCGCGGGCGAGATCGGCATGTGATTCGTCGATCGATTCGTTCTGGCAGACCATGCATCGCAGCTGCGCCGACAAGGCCCGCGCCCTTGCCTCCAGGCGCGGATCGGGCAAGACCTCGTCCGGCTGGACTGCCCATGCAGCGAGGGGGCCGAGAGCCAGCAAAGCGCTGAGAATTGCCATGCGCGCGAGGCCCATTGCCATCACTCCGCTGGGGCCGGGCGGGCTGCTGGCGCCTTACGGGCGCGATGCGCGATGCCAAAGCGGAAGCTGCGGTCGCTCAATGAGAGCGCTCCTCCAAAGGCCATGATGAGGCCGCCGGTCCAGATCAAGGCAACAAGGGGTTTCCAGAAAATCCTGGCGTTGACCGTGCCCTCCGGCGCCGGATCCGCAATGCTCATGTAGACTTGCCCAAGGCCAAGCGTCGCGATCCCGGCTTCGGACTTGCTTATCCCGCGCACAGGATAGAAGCGTGTCGCAGGCTCGATTGCCGCCAAAAACTTTCCCTGCGACCGGATCGCTGTGCGGCCTGCGAGCTCTGTATAGTTCGGGCCCCGGCGCGGTAGGAGACTTTCGAAGGTCAATTCATAAGGCCCAATCCCGATCTTGTCGCCGGGCTTCAAAGCGGTGATCTTTTCCATGCCCCAGCCGGTCGCGGCAAGCCCAAGCAATGTCACGCCGAGGCCCGCGTGGGCAAAGGCTGTGCCGAAAGCATGACGGGGAAGGCCGGATGCACGCTGCAGCACCGCTCTCGGGGAGAAGCTGCCGCCAAATAGCCGCCGCGCAAGATCGATGAAAGAGCCAACGATCACATAGATGGCAAGGCCGGAGAGAATGACGCTGGCGGCGGGGCCGCCGCGCCAAGCGGCAAAGAGCGCCATGAAGCCAAGCCCTGCCATAAAGGCAACCCAGAGCCTCTGCAGAACGCCTCTGAGATCGCCGCGTTTCCACGGCAGCAGCTGGCCCACAGGCATCAAAATGAAGAGGGGGATGAAAAGCGGCACGAAGGTCATGTTGTAGAATGGCGGCCCGACCGAGATTTTTTCACCCGTCAAAGCTTCAAGCGCAAGCGGATAGAGAGTGCCAATGAACACGGTGGCGCAGCAAGTGGTCAGAAACAGATTATTGAGGACGAGAGCGCCTTCGCGTGAAATGGGCGCGAAGAGGCCGCCCTGCTTGAGTGCGCCCGCGCGCAATGCGAACAGAGCAAAAGAGCCGCAGATGAAGACAACAAGAATGAGCAGGATGAAAACCCCGCGCGTGGGATCATTCGCAAAGGCATGAACCGAGGTAAGCACGCCTGACCGGACGAGGAATGTGCCGATCAGCGAAAGGGAAAAGGCAAGGATGGCGAGAAAGACCGTCCAGATCTTGAGGGCCTCCCGCTTCTCCATCACCGCCGTGCAATGCAGAAGGGCCGTGGCCGCAAGCCATGGCATCAGCGAGGCGTTTTCGACAGGATCCCAGAACCAGAAGCCCCCCCAGCCAAGCGTGTAATAGGCCCAGTAGGAGCCCATCGCGATCCCGAGCGTCAGCGAAATCCAAGCAATCAGCGTCCAAGGCCGGACGAAGCGCGCAAAAACCGAGTCAATACGCCCGCAGATCAAGGCTGCTGCGGCGAAAGAATAGGTGATCGAAAGGCCGACATAACCAAGATAAAGAAGCGGCGGATGAATGGCGAGGCCAGGGTCCTGGAGAAGCGGGTTTAAGTCCTTGCCCTCCAAAGGCGCATCGACGATGCGAGCAAAAGGGTTGGATGTCGCAAGGATAAAGAGGAGGAAAGCAGATCCGGTCAAGGACTGCACGGCAAGGACATTGGCGCGCATGTCCTGCGGCATCGAGCGGGAAAAAAGCGCCACCGCCGCGCCAAAGAGCGAGAGAACCAGGACCCATAAAAGCATAGAGCCCTCGTGATTGCCCCAAACCCCCGTTATTTTGTAAATAAGGGGCTTGGCGGAATGCGAATTCTCGACGACGTTCACGAGCGAGAAATCCGAGACGACATGGCTTATCGTCAAGGCAGCATAGGCATAGGCGACAAGGCCAAATCCCGCGACTGCCGCCGCTGGCGCCACAGACATCAGCCGCCCATCCCGCGAGAGGCTTCCCCAAAGCGGCAAAACGGAATTGATGATGGCAAGAGCCAGCGCCAGGACGAGCGCATAATGGCCTGTTTCAACAATCATGCGCAGCTCTCATCAGCTCTCATCATTTGACCCAGCCTAGCCGCCCGGGCGCGCGGTCTTTCATTTCACGCCCGCTGGAGGCGGGGCGCCTTCACGCCAAACGCCTTCCTTCTTTAAGGCATCGGCAACAACGCGCGGCATATAGCGCTCGTCATGCTTTGCGAGGATGCTGTCGGCATGAAAGACTTTGTCTTGGCCGAGCGCTCCTTCGGCCACGACCCCTTGCCCTTCGCGAAAGAGATCAGGCAGGATTCCGGAATAAATAACCTCGATGTCAGCCTTCATATCCGTAACGGCGAAGCGCACAGTCTGCCCGCCTTCGCGCCGTAGAGTGCCTTGCTTGACAAGGCCGCCAATACGCAGCCTTTGCCCGGCCTGCAGCGCCTTTTGCGGCAGCTCCGCCGGGCTATAGAAGAAGACGATATTGTCGCGCAGCGCGAAAAGGATGAGGCCAAGACCAAGGCTTAGGACAGCGAGTGCCGAGGCAATCAACGTCAATCGGCGTTTTTTACGGGTCATCGCCTATCCCTCAAGGCCAAGCTCGCGGGCGAGCGCATCAAGCCGCGCCATGGCGGCGGGATCGCTTGCAAGATTGCGTCTTGCATCGCTGAGCGCCGAGCGCGCTTTTCCGGTCTCTTGCAGGACCGCATAGGACCGGACAAGGCGGAGCCAGCCTTCGAGGTCCTGGCCATTTTGCGAAAGCCGCGCGGCGAGCCTCTCAACCATTGCGCGGATGGCGGCGATGGGCGGCGCCCCCGGCGCAAGCCCGCCGCTCACCGCGGCAGAGGGCGGACTCTCGCCAGGCGCCCCGCCAAGCGAAGCCAGCCTCCCGCGCAGAGCCTGTGCCCAAGGCGCGCCCGCCGGCGCTTCCGCTAGGAGTTTTCCCCAGATTTCCCGGGCGCGATCCTTGTCTCCCTGCTGGTCGGCGGCAAGCCCGAGGAAAAAGCGCGGCTTGATGGCGGCAGGATCCTGCGCCGCGGCAGCCTCGAATAATTGTTTCGCTTCCGGCGTCACAGTGCCATTGGCGGCAACAACAAGGGACTCAGCGTAGAGCTCCTGCCGTGCAGCCGTCGGCCCAAGCAGGCGCAGGGCAGAACGGGCGGCATTCACCGCGTCATTAGCCCGGCCAAGGCGGAGATAAACGGGCGCCAAGATCTCGTAGCCGCGCCCATCCTCGGGGTGCTGGGCGAGATGCGCCTCGACTTTTGCGATGGCAGCCGCCAATTCAATATGCCCGGGTTCCGTGCGCCCGCGCGACGCCAGCGGCGCGTCTGGCAGCTCCGGATGGCCCGTCGCGGCGTAGAGCGCAAGCGACAACGCTGGGAGGAAGATCAAAACGGCTGCAGCGGCCACCCTGGCTCTCATCGCCGAATCAGCGGGCGGTGGCGGTGCTGCAGCCTCCCCGGCCAGGAGGCGCCGGGCAGCCTCAGCCTTAGCGCTTCTTGCCTCGTCCTCGCCCACGAGCCGCAGTGCTTCGTCCCTTTCGATCTCGGCGATTTGCGCTTTATAGATTGCCACGCCAATGTCACGCTCGCCAGCAGGGCGCGGCGTTTTCAAGAGAGGCCAGAGGGCGCTTGCCGCGGCCACGGCCGTCAATACGGCGAAAATCAACCATAACATGGCGCCTTAATAGTGATTGCCAGGGCGCTTGCAAGTTTCATGATGCCCAGGCGCGCGCCGCCTCAGCTCTCCTCAGGCCGCCGGAAGGCTCAGCACGGCTCGCAGACCGCCCTTGGGGCTTCCGTCCAAGGACAATTGGCCGCCATAGAGAGAGGCGAGCTCCGAGACAATCGAAAGCCCAAGGCCCGAGCCCGGCTTAGTCTCGTCGAGGCGCTGGCCGCGCGACAAAGCCGCCTGCCGCAGATGCGCCGCAAGCCCAGGCCCATCATCGTCGATCGTCATGCGGAAATATTTGCGGCCGGAAGGGCTTGGGCCTGGCTCTGGCGCAACCGCAATTGAAACGCTGTGCCGTGCCCATTTGCCAGCATTGTCGATGAGATTTCCGGCCATTTCCTCGAAGTCCTGGCGCTCGCCGCGGAAAAGGCTCTTTCCCTCGATAGAGATGGTGAACTCAACAGCTTTATCGCTGTAAATTTTTTGAAACGTCCGGACCAAGGCCTCGATGGCCGGTTCGACGGCAGCAGCCTCTCCCAGAGTGCGCGCCCGGACCGCGGCGCGCGCGCGGTTGAGGTAATAAGCAACCTGATCCCGCATGATCGCAGCCTGCTCTTTCACCTTGTCCGCGAGCGGGCCGGGATCCATAGATGCCTCGTTCATGATGACGCTGAGCGGCGTCTTCAAAGCATGAGCAAGATTGCCAACTTGTGTGCGCGCCCGCTCGGCCACATCGCGATTGGCGGCAATCAGCAAATTGAGCTCGCTTGCTAAAGGGCTCAAGTCCTGCGGGAGATCGGCATCGATTTTTTCGGCTTCGCCCCTGCGGATCGCAGCTACCCCTTCCTGCAAGGCCCGCAAAGGCTTTAAGCCAAAACGAAGCTGCACCGCTGAGGAAGCGACAAGCGCTGCCGCAAGGGCAGCGAAGGTCATGATGAGATCAAGCTCAAAACGGTGAATTTGATTGTCAAGCTCGCTTGCCGTTGCAGCCACCTGAACGAGGAAAATTCCCTCATCTCCCATATCGATGAGCCTTTCGACCATGCGCAAGGTTCTGTCATCAGGTCCCTTGACATAGCCTCTGCGCGCCCCGCCTGGGCCCGCCGGAAGGCCTGTGTCGGCTAAGCGGGGAAGCTTTGATGCAAAGAGCGAGCGTGAGCTCCGGATTACGGGGTTTGGCAGGTCGAGCCGCGTGATCTGCCAATACCAGCCCGATAAGGGGAGCTCGAATTGGGGTTCGCCGAGCTGGCCCGGCATTGTGCGGTTTTCCTCGCCAGGCGTTGCGATATCGGCGACGAGCGCATGCAGATAGACGCTGAGCCTTTCGTCGAAATTATATTCCGCGGTGCGCCGGTAGATCGTGGAAAGAACAATCCCTGCAATGAGAAGGATCGTGATGCTCAACAAAGCTGCGGAGAGAAAAAGCCGTTTTGCGATTGAGGCTGGCCGCGGCTTGGCAGGGGCAGAATCGTCCCTGGCCATACCGGAAGAGCACAGGGGACCAACGCTCTTTTCCATTATGCACTGCCCGGTGCTGCCCTTCATTTCCCTAGGCTTTTAGCGCAAAGAACTTCGAGCGGGCTTCCTTCAGACATGCCCGGTCTTCCCGTCATCCCGCCCCGGCCCGCCGCTCAAGCTCTCGCCACCTCCGGGCTCGATCCGGTAACCGAGTCCGCGCATGGTTTTGATCACATCGACCCCGAGCTTCTTGCGCAGGCGCCCGACAAAGACTTCGATCGTGTTAGAATCGCGGTCAAAGTCCTGCTCATAAAGGTGCTCAACGATCTCTGTTCGCGACACGATCCGGCCTGCATGATGCATCAAATAGGATAGGAGCCGGAATTCGTGGGACGTGAGCTTGACCGGATTGCCATCGACCGACACACGCCCGGTCCGCGTATCAAGATGCACTGGGCCGCATTGCAATTCGCTCGTGGCGTGGCCGGCGGCGCGCCGCAGCAAAGCCCGCAAGCGGGCAAGAAGTTCCTCAATATGAAAGGGCTTGGCGACATAATCGTCCGCTCCCGCATCAAATCCTTTGACCTTCTCGCTCCATCCGTCCCGCGCGGTCAGGATCAAAACGGGCATATTGCGCCCAGCCCGGCGCCACTCGCTGAGAACAGCGATGCCGTCCTTCTTGGGCAGGCCAAGATCAAGGACGGCCGCGTCATAAGGCTCTGTGTCGCCCAGAAACCACCCCTCCTCCCCGTCGTAAGCGCGGTCCACCGCATAACCTGCCTGGGAAAGGGCAGCGACGATCTGCCTGTTGAGGTCCTTGTCATCCTCGACGACGAGCAGCCGCATTTTTTGTTCCCCAATGCTGCAAGTCTGCTTCAGCTCTGCCGCTTGCCCCTGGCGGCCCGCTGCCGGGCCAATTCCGCCCCGCGCGTAAGGGGCCTAGCGTTCATTTTTCGACCCAACCGGCTGCCCGGTTTTGGCATCCACGAAGACGCGGATGACGCGGCCGTCATTGCGCAGCAAGCTCATCTCATAGACCAGCTCCGAATGCCTGCGGCAGAGCTTCAGCCCTATCGCCTCCGCCTGCATCCGGCTGGCAGCCGTTCTCATGGCGAGGAAGGGCTCGGCAAGCCCCTGCGCGAGAATTTTTTCGCGAGTCTCGGCCATCGAAAAGCACTCATGCTCCCGCTCGGGCTCCGGCCACGCTGTTGCGCTGGACAGCACAAGGGAAGTGATGATAGCGGCAAACAAATAACACATGGTCTTAACCTGGCCCTGCGGCAATGAACGAGCCATGAATAGCAGAGCGCCAAATTCGCTTCGATCGTCCCGGCCCGTTCGGCCTTTGCGCCCGGCGCAGATGCCATGGCGGCGCCTCGCCATGGCTTTGCTTTTCGTTCTCGCGTCCGGGCATTCTTCTCCCGCATTGGTCGGCCCTGCGCGGGAAGCCCCCGAATGGGCGCCCTATGTTATGATGGTGCTGGCCCCCGAAGCAGGGGAAGCGAGCTTCTGCACGGCGAGCGTCATTGCGCAGGATGTTATCCTCACCGCAGCCCATTGCGTTGCGGATATTTCCGGGACGCGGGCTTTTTTCCGGGCGGATACGGGCAAGCTCGTTTTCATCGATGTATCGGCGATCGCAATAAACCCGGGCTTCCGGCCCAATGCCGGGCGGAAACGCAGCCTCTCGATCGATCTTGCGCTTCTGCGCTTGGCCGCGCCTTTGCCTGACATTTTCAAGCCTTTGCAGATCAGCACCTCCGCTACTGTGGCGGCAGGCCAGGCTTTCCGCCTCCTCGGCTTTGGCCGGGCGAGCGAAACGAGGAGCGGAACCTCGGGGGTCCTGCGTCAGGGAACCGTCGTTGCGCGAGGGCCGAAGTCCCCTTTTCTTCTCTGGCTTGCTGATCCAGCGGGCACGGGGCTTGGCGGCTGCACGGGCGATTCCGGCGGGCCGGTGCTTGCCCTCGACCAGCCCCTGTTGATTGCTGTTGCGATCCGGGCGCTTGGATCAGGCGGCTACGCTTGCGGCGCCATGACCGAGGCCGTTTTGATCGCGCCGCAATTGCCTTGGGTGCGCCAGACCTTGCAGGCATGGGGGGTCACCCCAGGGGAGATATCCACGCATTGAAGCGCGGCTATGGGGGTCATTATGCATGAGAAGCCCTCCATTGTGTCGCGGCGGCAGATCCTTGCTGGCGCGTCCGCCATGGCTTTCACGCCCGCCTTTGCCGGCTCCCGGCCCGTTGCCGTCAGTTCAAAACTCGATCTCGAAGGCGCGCTCCTTGGCCATATGATCCTTCTAGCGCTTGAACGGGCAGAAATTCCAGCGGAAAACCGGCTGCGGATCGGCCCGACCCCAGTCTTGCGGACGGCACTTCTCGCGGGTGCCGTCGATCTTTGCCCGGAATACACGGGCAATGCGGCGTTCTACTTTCATGAAGAGGGGAATCCGGTCTGGAAGAATGCGGCGGCGGGCTACGCGCGGGCAGCCAAGCTCGACTACGAGAGAAACCGGCTTGTCTGGCTTGCTCCGGCGCCCGCGAGCAATAGCTGGGTGATCGCTGTCCCTGCCAGCCTCGTTAAAGCGCAGCGGCTTTGGACGATGGAGGATTTTGCCCGCTTTGTATGTGGCGGCGGAAGGGTCAAGCTTGCGGCTTCGGCAGAGTTTGTGGAAAGCGCTGCCGGACTTCCTGCGTTCGAAGCTGCATACGGGTTCCGTCTCGCGGCCAGCCAGCTGCTTGTGCTTTCAGGGGGGGAAACATCCGCCACCATGAAGGCCGCTGCGGATGGGATTTCCGGCGTCAACGCTGCGATGGCTTATGCCTCCGATGGGGGGCTTAAAGCGCTCAATCTTCATGTCCTGGAGGATACGCTTCACGCCGAGCCGGTTTATGCGCCAGCGCCTGTTGTCCGCGAGGCGATGCTCTTGACCTATCCGCGAATGGCGCAAGCGCTGGCTCCGGTTTTTGCGAAGCTCGATCTTGCGCGCCTCCGGGATCTCAACGAAAAAATAGCTGTCGAAGGCGAGGATCCAGGCATTGTGGCGAAGGAATACTTCCGCGCCAGCGGGCTCCTCCTTTGATGGCAAAGGAGGAGAGCGGTTTCGCGCGCAGGACCGCGTCCTGCCTATGCTCTCCGGGCTTGGCATCGCGGCTGTTACGCTTGGCAGCTTTGTGACTTTTGCGCCGAACCGGCTCGCCGCGGGCGCTCCCTATTATCTGTGGGAGGCTCCACTGGCCCCCGCGGCATCCGCAACGGGAGCCCTATGCGGGCTAGCGCTTCTGAGCTTTGTGCAAAAAGCAGGAGCAAGGGCCGTCGCGGCGGTCATCCTGTCGGCCATGCTTCTTTGGGCCGGCCTTGCCGGAGCCGGCGGTCTCGCAGCGCATCTCATGGAATCAGCGCCACGCGCAGCGCGAGTCTCTCCCGGGCCCGCCTTTTGGCTCCTTTCAGGCGTTGCGCTTTTCGCGGCGGCTCATGCAGCGCAAAGGGGAAGTTTCAGCCTTCTGACCCGCGCCGTCATAGGGGCGGCTCTTGGCGCTGGTTTCTTTCTCATGGCAGCGGCGGGCCAATTCGACAACTTGTCGATCGCGCGGGAATTTGCGCATCACAGCAGCGCCTTTGCGAGCGCTCTTCTGCGTCACATTGCGCTTGCCGGCGCAGCAGTTCTCCTTGCCTTGACCGCTGGCGCGCCTCTGACGGTGCTCATCTTGAAGAAAACCGCTGCCGCGGGGCCCGTCTTTGCGGCGCTAGGCGTGATACAGTCCATGCCGTCGATCGCGCTATTTGGCGTCTTGATCGCGCCGTTGTCGAAGCTGAGCGAGAGCTTGCCGCTGCTCCACGATCTGGGGATCGGCGGAACGGGCCCCGCGCCAGCGGTCCTTGCCTTGACCCTTTACGCTCTCCTTCCTCTGGTCCGGGGTTTTTACACGGGCTTCAGCCAAGTCTCCTTGGGTGTTAAGGAGGCAGCGGCGGGCATAGGCTTTGGGGGATGGCGCATGCTCCTTGATGTTGAATTGCCGCTTGCCTTACCCGCCCTTTTGTCGGGGCTGAGAGTTGTGACGGTTCAAGCCATCGGCCTGGCAGCCGTTGCCGCCTTGATCGGAGCAGGCGGGCTTGGCACCTTCATATTTCAAGGCATTGGGCAATATGCGCTCGATCTTGTGCTGATCGGGGCTATCCCGATCATTCTGCTTGCGCTTCTTGTCAATCTGGTCTTCGAGCTGCTGCTTCGCGCAGCACGGAGACATCTGTGATCGAATTTCGCGAGGTCTCAAAGTCCTTCGGCGGCGTGGCCGCGGTCTTGGATTTTTCGCTCGCGGTCGAAAAAGGCTCGCTTTTTGTTCTTGTTGGGCCTTCGGGCTCCGGCAAATCAACCGTTATGCGGATGATCAACGCGATGGTTCTCCCCGACAAGGGCGAGATCCTCGTGGGCGGCCGCGATGTCCGGCAAAGGCAGCCGGAAGCCCTCCGCCGGAGCATCGGCTATGTGATCCAATCCATCGGGCTTTTTCCGCATTGGACCGCGGCCGCCAATATTCTGGCGGTGCCCCGCCTGCTCAAATGGAGCGAGGCGCAATGCGCCGCGCGCCTCGAAGCGCTCACAGCCTTGCTGCGGATCGATCCTTCGCTTCTCACCCGTTACCCGGCGGAGCTTTCGGGCGGCCAGCAGCAGCGGATCAGCATCGCCCGGGCCTTGGCCGCGGACCCTGCCATCGTCCTGATGGACGAGCCGTTCTCCTCCCTCGATCCGGTGAGCCGTGCCGCCTTGCAAGAGGAGCTGCGCGCCCTCCATGCGCGCAGCGGCAAGACGATTGTCTTCGTCACACACGACATGGGCGAAGCGCTGGGGCTTGCCACGCATATGGGCGTCATGAAGGACGGGCGCCTGATTCAAAAAGGCGCGCCGGAGGCTATACTCGAGAACCCGGCGGAAAGCTTTGTCCGCGATTTCCTTGGCGGCCATGCGCTGGAGCTTCGCGCACTAGATGTCATGAAAGTCCGCACGCTTGTGAAATGTGGGAGAGGCGATGCGGGGGAAGCCATTTCGGCTGACGCCAGTCTCAAGGCGGCGCTCAGCCGGATGCTGGCTACGCGGCACTCCTCTCTTCCCGTCGTTGATGAATCCGGGCAAAGGATCGGAAAGATCGAGCTGAATGACATTGTAACGAGGCGGCATGGGAGATAAGCGCCGTTTCCCGATAACCGCGGGTGCAGGATTTTTGCGTGGCGCGGGTTTCTGGTTTTTGCTGCTGGCCTTGGCAATCGCTCTGATGCCCAAGGCCGGGCCGTTCATGCAGGCGCTTTTCCCTGGCCTGCCGCGCCCGGTTTACTCCCGCGCAAGCTTCGCCGAGCTCACGCTCGCCCATGTTGAGCTTGTGGGGCTCTCAAGCTTTTCTGCTGCTGCTCTTGGCATTGGCCTGAGCGTTTTCGTGACGCGCGAAAGTGGACGGGAATTCGCTGCAATTGCCGGGGCCGCCGCGGCGGTCGCCCAGACTTTTCCGCCCGTTGCCGTTCTAGCGCTCGCCATTCCCCTCTTGGGCTATGGCGCGGCCCCAGCGGTTCTGGCGCTTTTTCTCTACGCCATATTCCCGGTAATCGAGGCGGCAACCGCAGGAATCCATGCGGTGCCTCTAGCCGTCCGGGAAGCGGCGAAAGGGATGGGATTCGGGCCGTGGGATGTCCTGTGGCGGATAGAGCTGCCCCTCGCCTTTCCCTTCATTCTTTCAGGGGTCCGCAATGCCGTCATCATCAATATAGGAACGGCGGCCATTGCCTCGGCGGCGGGCGCTTTATCTCTCGGCTCGCCAATCATCGAGGGGCTTGCCGCCTCGAACCCTGCCTATGTCCTGGAAGGCGCTCTCATCGTGGGACTCCTCGCCGTCGCGGCGGACCGTTGTTTCGCCCGGATCGAGACAAGGGTGCAGAGCGGGGGGCTTGGATAAGCCATTCCGCAGGCTGCTCCGGAATGCTTTTGTGCCTTTCCCGGAGGCGGGATTGAGCTCTGCCGCGATGTGCGCGAGCGCACATCCGGGAAAAGCCTCGCGCGCTACACCATTTTCAGATTTAAGCACCAACGCATCAGGTCCTCCAGTTTTTAAGAACGCGAATTCGATCACCTTGAACTTTATCTGGCTGCGGGCGTGCTTTTAGGCGCGTCCGCAGTTTAATTTATTGAATTTCAGTCTTTTTCCCGCCCTTTCGCCGGGTGCTTGCATCGGTGGCTTCATACGGCCATCTTATGGCTATGGATGCTTCTTTGGAACGTTCGCGCGATTTGGTGCAAGCGGGCAGCAACAGCCTTGCCCGCTTGAACGAGCGCTCGCGCGAAATTTTCCGGCTGATCGTCGACTCCTACCTCGCAAACGGCGAAGCTGTTGGCTCGCGTTACCTCTCGCGGCTGCTCCCCGTTCCTCTTTCTCCCGCCTCGGTCCGCAACGTGATGCAGGATCTCGAGGAGCTCGGCTTGATCTATTCGCCCCATACGAGCGCGGGCCGCTTGCCGACCGAGCTTGGACTGCGTTTTTTCGTGGATGCGCTCCTTGAGGTCGGGGACATCACGCAAGAAGAGCGGGAGCAGATAGAGGCTCAGGTGAAAGCGTCCTCCCGCGAGCAGAGCCTCGAAGAGCTGCTTGGCGATGCGATGATGATGCTCTCGGGCTTGACGCGCAGCGCCGGGATCGTCGTCACCTCAAAGGAGAACACGCGGCTCAAGCATATTGAGTTTGTCCGGATCGAGCCGGAGCGTGCGCTGGCGGTGCTTGTCGGCGAGGATGGTTCCGTCGAGAACCGGGTTCTGCAAATTCCTGCTGGGATGCCGCCCTCCGCCTTGACCGAAGCCAGCAATTTTCTTAACGCGCGGATCAGGGGCCGGACCTTGCACGAGGTTAGGGCGGAAATTGAGGCTTCGCGCAAACGCACCCAGGCGGAGCTCGATGAACTGGCTTCGCGCCTTGTCGATGCCGGGCTTGCAGGATGGGCGGAATCCGCAGCGCATGGGCCGCAGCTCATCGTGCGCGGGCAGGCCAATCTGCTTCAGGATCTTAAGGCCATTGAGGATCTCGAGCGGATCCGCCTTCTGTTCGCTGATCTCGAAACGAAAAAGGATGTCATCGATCTTTTGAGCCGGGCCGAGAGCGGCGACGGCGTGCGCATCTTTATTGGCTCGGAGAACAAGCTTTTCTCTCTATCGGGGTCCTCGATGATAGCGGCGCCCTTTCGCGACCGGGAGCAGCGCATCGTCGGCGTCCTTGGCGTCATTGGGCCGACACGGCTCAATTACGCGCGGATCGTCCCCATGGTGGACTTCACATCCAAAGCAGTCGCGCGGCTCTTGCAGGACCGATAGCTTGCTCCAGCAATGCAAGACCGGCCCCATCTGCCGTTGACGTTCACATTTTCCGGCAAAGCCATCTCCCACGGCCTCTGGCAAAATGCTCTGAGCGGCGATAGACTGGCAGCAAACGGCGCCATAAGCCGCCAGACCTTCCCGATTTGGCCCAATAGCGGCACTAATGCCGCCGCTCCGTGCCCTGCACGGGAGACGGCGCGCCCATTTGGCGAGGATCTCCATGAATAAGATTTACCCCGACCCCCGCACGGCTTTATCCGGTCTCCTTAAGGATGGAATGACCATCATGGCGGGCGGATTTGGCCTTTGCGGGATCCCAGAGGCTCTCATCGAGGCTATCCGCGAGTTGAAGGTCAAGGATTTGACCGTCATCTCCAATAATGCGGGCATCGACGGCGCGGGCCTTGGGATCCTCCTCGAGACGCGCCAAATCAGGAAAATGATTTCCTCTTATGTCGGGGAAAATAAGCTCTTCGAGCAGCTCTTTCTTTCGGGTGAGCTCGAGCTTGAGTTCAATCCGCAAGGCACGCTCGCTGAGAGGATCAGGGCTGGAGGAGCAGGCATTCCCGCCTTTTTCACCAAGACGGGTGTTGGCACCGTCATCGCCGAGGGCAAGGAGCTTCGTGATTTCGACGGGTCAGCCTATGTCATGGAGCGCGCCCTCGTGGCCGATGTCTCTCTCGTGCATGCCTATAAAGGGGACAGCGAAGGCAATCTTGTCTATCGCAAGACGGCACGCAACTTCAATCCGATGATGGCAACGGCTGGAAAAGTGACCGTGGCGCAAGTCGAGCATCTCGTCGAGGCGGGAGAGATCGACCCCGATCACATTCATACGCCAGGCATTTTCGTTCACCGCATCGTGCATGTGCCCAACATCGTAAAGCGGATCGAACAGCGCACAGTGCGCCCCCGCGCGGCTGCTTGAGGAGACCTGGAAGATGGCCTGGACAAGGGAGCAAATGGCGGCCCGCGCGGCCAAGGAATTGCGCGATGGCTATTATGTCAATCTCGGCATCGGCATTCCGACGCTGGTTGCGAATTACATTCCTCCCGGCATCGATGTCCGGCTTCAAAGCGAGAACGGCATGCTCGGCATGGGGCCTTTCCCCTATGAGGGCGAGGAAGATCCCGATCTCATCAATGCGGGCAAGCAGACAATCACCGAGCTTCCGGTCACGAGCTATTTCTCCTCCGCAGACAGCTTTGCCATGATCCGCGGCGGCCATATCGACCTTGCAATCCTGGGCGCAATGGAAGTGACCGATCGCGGCGATCTTGCCAATTGGATGATCCCCGGCAAGATGGTGAAAGGCATGGGCGGGGCGATGGACCTCGTCGCCGGGGTTAAGCGGGTTGTTGTGCTCATGGAGCACACTGCCAAGGGGCGCCCCAAGATCCTGCGCCAATGCACCTTGCCGCTGACCGGCACCGCGGTCGTCGATCTCGTCATCACGGATCTTGCCGTTTTCGAGATCGGCCGGGCGGGCGGCACGGGCATGACGCTGATCGAGCTTGCCGATGGCGTCACGCTCGGCGAGGTCAGGGAAAAGACCGGGGCGGATTTTAAAGTGGCTCCGGACCTCAAGACGAAGGCGGCCTGAGCTCCTTAAAACGCCCGCGCGAACACTAAAACATCGACACGCTTCGCCCCTCCGCGCAGCAATGCGCGGGAAGCGGCATTAGCCGTCGCTCCCGAGGTCATCACATCGTCGATGAGGACGATGGCGCGGCCCTCGATCTGTGAAGCCATGCCTTCAGCGACGCGCAATGCGCCTTGCAAATTGAGCGCCCTTTGGGTGCGCGAAAGCCCGGCCTGGGGAAGCGTCGATTTCACGCGTTCAAGCACGAGAGGGCCGGCCGGGACTCCGCACTGGGCAGAAATAGCCGCAGCCAGCGCTTGGGCCTGATTGAATTTCCGCGCCGCGAGGCGGCGGCGGTGCAGGGGAACGGGCACAAGGAGATCGGCCTCTGCCAGAATGTCCTTGCCCGCGCGGGCCATCCAGGCCCCGAGCGGTTTCGCAAGCTCCATCCTGTCGTTGTATTTCAGACGGTGAACGAGTTCCCGGACAGGGCCGTCCTCGAAATGCGCAACCGCCCGGGCCCGGGCGAAAACGGGGGGGCTCGCCGCGGCCTCGGGCGAGATCAGCCCTTCGCTGCCGAGGTCGATGGCAAAAGGTGTGCCCAGGCGCTCGCAATAAGGGCGCTCAATGAAGCGGACCTGCGCCCAGCAGTCCGCGCATAGGGCATTCGCTGTTTGCGTGGCTTGCCGGCAATTGATGCAGGCAGGGGGAAACACAACATCCGCAGCAGCCTGCAGAAGGCGGCGGAGTACCGGCAGCGCACGGCCAAGCGGCCCATGGCGCTGAAAATCTGGCCAAGCAGGCGATGACGTCTGCGCCCCGGCCATCGGTGTCTTAGGGCGGGCCGAAGGAAAGGACTTCCCGCGTATAGCTCTCGCTTACCTCGGAGAAGGGCTCATGCGCGCTGTTGAAAACGATGGCCCGGTGCTGAAAGAGGATCCAGGGCATGGCCAAGGTATCGCCATTCTGACCGGCTGGCAAAGGGCCGAGCTCCCATCCGTCCGGAAGCGGCTTCCAGAGAAACTCGACGGAGATATTCTCGCGGATGGGCCTGAGGTCATGCACGGCCCGGCCAAAAGGGATATCGGTGGTAGCCAGTATCCGGTTGATCTTCGGACCGAGGCGGCTTGGGACATACCAATTTTCCGCTTCGGCGAGAACATGGCCCCCGCAGGCGAGCTCGACGCGCCGGTAGGCTACTTCCTCATCAGGGCCGATCCGTAATCTCTCGCGCTGCTCAGGCGTGACCGGTTTATCCGCGCCGCTGACGCGCCGCGCCCGGATCAAAGGCTCGCCCGCCAATTTGTGGCTGGCGCACCAATCATCGAGCACCTCCGTTGCGGTACGGGCGGCTAGAAGCCGCGCATTCAGCGTTTCGATCAAAGCAAGGGCTTCGAGGCGTGCAACAAAAGTGTCAGGCCAAGCCCTGCCCGCCTGTTCCGGAAGAGGGCTGGCGGCGGCCGACGAGGCACAGAGGGTCAAGGTCACGATTGTTCCAATCAAGCGGCAACGCAAGCGGCAGTTTCCAAAGCCCGGCGTGGCGGGGGCTAGCGCCGAAAGAACGCATCTTTCTCATGGCATCCCCTCACCCCTCTACCCCAGATTCGGTTAATCGCCAAAATTTTACGATTGCTTTTTTTGGCCCGCCCTAAGGCGGTTTGCGCTTGGGCAAAATATAGGCCAAGGATGCACCCTCCCGTCATGCCGCCGGCGCCAGTTTCCTCCCCCCTAGAGCCAAATTTCGAAGATGTTCCAAAATCTCTACCGCTGGACGTTAAGCCTTGCCGAAAGCCGGCACGCCCCTTCGGCGCTTGGCATCATCGCCTTTACGGAAAGCTCTTTTTTCCCGGTGCCCCCGGACACGATTCTGGTTCCGATGTCGCTTGCCCGTCCGAAGCGCGCCTGGGGTTACGCGCTCATCTGCACATTGGGCTCGGTCGGCGGCGCCATTCTTGGCTATGCGATTGGCGCGCTCCTTTACGAGACCGTTGGAAAATGGCTCATTGGCCTTTATGGCTATGGCGCCCGCGTGGAAGAGATCCGCGCGCTTTACGCGCAATGGGGCTGGGCCGTTATCCTTTTCAAGGGCTTGACGCCCATTCCTTTTAAGATCGTCACAATTACGAGCGGTCTGCTTGGCTATAATCTGCCGCTGTTTATCTTCCTTTCTTTCATCACGCGGGGGGCGCGTTTCTTCTTTATCGCGGTTCTCCTCAAACGCTACGGCGAGCCGATCGGCGCTTTGCTCGATAAATACTTCGGCTGGTTTCTGGCGATCCTTGCGCTTGCCGTTGTCGCAGGGTTCTGGCTTGCGGCGCGCGCGATCTGATGTCTTTCAACCGGCCTCTCTTCCTGGCGCTTACGGTCTTTGCGATTGCGGCCGCATCCATTGCGGGCGCCTTGATCTTTGAAGCCCTTGGCTATGCGCCTTGCGAGCTTTGCCTCAAGGAGCGGATTCCCTATTATGCGGGAATTGCCCTTTCCGGGCTTGCGGCGGCGTTTGCCGCATGGGGAAAGGCCAGATTTCTGCGCGCGGCTTTCTTCGCGCTGGCCCTGATTTTTGCGGGAAGCGCGGTCTTTGGCGCCTATCATGCAGGCGTCGAATGGGGATTTTGGCCGGGGCCTCAGGCGTGCAGCGGCGTGCTGAAGCGCGCTGAGACGGTTGCGGAATTTCTGGCGCAGCTTGAAAACGTGAAGGTGGTTCGCTGCGATGCGCCCGCGCTCACGATTTTGGGGCTCTCGCTCGCGGGGTGGAATGCCTTAATTTCAGCAGGGCTCTCGGCGCTCAGCTTGGCTGGGCTCAGTGCCAACAATGCCCGCTCGCGGGCGAGGCTTATTCCGCAATAAGCCTCGCCCTCGCCCTGAGCTTCTCCGTCTCGCTCTTCAATTGCCCGCAGGCCGCCATAATGTCCCGCCCGCGGGGCGTCCGCACCGGACTCGCATAGCCCGCGTTAAAGACGATGTCGGAAAATTTTCCGATCGCCTCCCAATCGGAACATTCGTAAGGGGCGCCCGGCCAGGGGTTGAAGGGAATGAGATTGATCTTCGCCGGAATGCCTTTTAAGAGCCGCACCAGCTCACGCGCCTCCGCAGGAGAATCATTGATGCCCTTCAGCATCACATATTCAAAGGTGATGCGCCGGGCATTGGAGGCGCCAGGGTAAGCCCGGCATGCCGCGAGCAAATCCTTGAGCGGGTACTTTTTGTTGAGGGGGACGAGTCTGTCGCGCAGCTCGTCGCGCACGGCGTGGAGTGAGATGGCAAGCATCGCGCCCGTCGTGCGCCCAAGCTCTTCCAGGCGAGGCACGACGCCCGCCGTCGAAACGGTGATCCGGCGCCTGGAGAGGGCTAGGCCATCGCCATCGGCCATAACCGCCAAGGCATCGCGCACCTTCTCGAGATTGTAGAGCGGCTCGCCCATGCCCATGAAAACGATGTTGGAGACGGCGCGCAGCCCTTCGGCCGGAAGAAGCCCCTTGCGCAGCGCTGGCGATGCAGGGAAGTCGCCTAGCCTGTCGCGGGCAACCAGAACTTGACCAATGATTTCCTGCGCAGTTAAATTGCGCACAAATCTCTGCGTGCCGGTATGACAGAAAGTGCAGTTCAGCGTGCAGCCAACCTGGCTTGAAACACAAAGCGTTCCGCGGTCGCTTTCCGGAATATAAACGCATTCGACTTCCGCGCCTTTACCGTGCGGGGCGCTAGGAGCCAGCCTTAGAAGCCATTTCCGCGTTCCATCGCGGGAGATTTGCTCCGCGGCAATCTGCGGCCTCTCAAGCGTGAAGCTCCCTGCGAGACTTCCACGCAGCCCCTTCCCGATGTTCCCCATTGCCTCAAATGAGGTTACGCCAGCATGGTAAATCCAGTGCCAGAGCTGTGCCACCCGCATGCGTATTTCGCGCTCCGGCACGCCGAGCCCGGCCAGTGCGCGGGCAAGCTCTTCCCGCGTCGCGCCCGCAAGCGAGGGGCGGCAAGCAGGCGCCGCGGATTGAGGGTGCAGAGCTGAAACCGCAAGGCTGGACATGGCGGATAAGCCTTCCTAGCATGCAGGAGGAGATTTCTTCAGGCTCTGCCCTGAGCCCGAAAGGACGCAAACCATGGCTTCCAAACGCTGTCTTCTCCTCTTCGCTTTCCTCACCCCGGCGATTGCTTTTCCCTTGGCCGCCGCTGCGCAGATCCCGGCCGATTATGCGCGAAATTTCGTCCCGCTGAAACAGGCGGTTCCGGTGATCACAACGATGGGTGTGGCGAGTGCGGAAGTCGTGCCAGATATGGCGACGGTCATCGCAGGAGTCGATACCGAACGGCCGAACGCCGCCGATGCGGCGCGCGAGAATGCCCGTGCCGCGCAAGCGATTGTGAGCGAGATCAAGGGCCAGGGCATTGATCCCAGAGACATCAAAACGCTCTCGGTCACGCTCACGCCGGTCTATGACGAGGTGCGCGACGCCAATGGCTATGTGACCAAACGGACATTGCGCGGTTATCTCGCGCACAATTCATTGAGCGTCCGGGTCCGGAATGTCCAGAAAGCGGGCGCCTTGGCGGGCCAGCTCATGGCCAAAGGCGCCAACAGCCTCGAAGCCATCGAATTCGATTACAGCCAGAAAGAGTCAAGATATGACGCCTTGCGGGGGGAGGCGGTTCGCGACGCACTGCGCAAGGCCAATTTTTACGTCAATGGGCTTGGCATAAAGCTTGGCCCGGTTCTGGAAATCGCAACCGAAGGACCCGCCCCGCGCCCGGCTCCGTCCGCAGCATCGCCAAGAATGCTTGCCGCTGCACGAACGGAGGCTGCGGCTGTTCCGATCGAGCCCGGCGTTGAGACGCTGCGCATCGAGGTTCAAGTCACCTGGCAGATCGCGCAATAGAGGCTCCTGAGCTGCGGTAGAGAGGATTTGATCCATCGGAGAATGTCAGATTTTACGAGTGATCTCACGGCGGCGGTAATGTTCGCCGCGAGATGAATGGCGGGCTGCGATTTTCCCTGGCGGCGGACGGAATCTCAAATCCAGGCTTTTACACCTCAGCCTCCCTCGCCTCCTTTCGTTTTGAGCGCCTCTGCAAGGCGCATCCTCGCCGAGCCCGGCGGGAGGGGCTTCTGCTGGCTCTCATGCGGAGACCAGCCGGAGAGAAAGATCAGCTCGAAGGTCGCGCGCACCCTGCCATCCGGGTCTGAGAAACGCATGGCATAGATTTCCGCCACACGGTGAAAAAAGCGCTTCGGCAAGGGCTTGCGCAGACGGGCGGCAAGCGCATTCGACGCGCCCATGGCGCGCAGATCAGCCATGAGGCCAAACACGCTCGTATAGCGAGCGGTCAAGGTCTCGCAATCGGCGACGGGCAAAGCGAAGCCGGCGCGTTGCAAAAGACCGCCCATGTCACGGACATCCGCAAAGGGTGCAACCCTTGGGCTTGCGCCGCCGCAGATCTCACTCTCGGCCGCCATAAGGGACGCGCGCAGCTCCTGAAGGCTTGCGCCGCCAAGGAGGCAGCCCAGAAAGAGCCCGTCCGGCTTCAGGGCGCGGCGGAGCTGGAGGAGCGCGCCCGGGAGGTCGTTGAGGCAGTGCTGCGAAAGCGCAGAAACCGCAAGGTCGAAGCGCCCTGATGCAAAGGGAAGGCTTTCCTCATCCCCCACAAGCCGGAGCACCGGGCCATCCCCAGCAGCGGCGGCGAGCGGCGCCATCCGGGCCAGAAGGCGCGGCCTTAGCCGCCCGGCGAGAAAGCGGGCAAGACCCGGAAGCGGCGTGCCCGCATCAAGGACCGCGGAGTACTCCCGCTTGATGGCGCAGAGCCTTTCGTCAAATTCCTCAATGGCACGGGCGAGAAGGAAGTCCTCCGCTCCTTTGGCCAGCGCGCGGGCAAGCCTTTGCCGCAGGAGGCGGCGGTCAAAGATCAAAGGCGGAGTGGCGCTCGGCAAAGGCCGCCTGCTTTCGTGAAAGGCTCATGCGATGCGGTTTTCTATCTGCGGCTCCGCGCTCGCGCCGGCCATCCTAGGCTAGACCCGGCGCGAAAGGCTGCCTGCTCCGGCTCGAGTGTCAAGGCGGCGATGAGACCAAGCGCAGAAGCCATTCCGGTGCCGATATCGGGATTGGTTCCGGAAAGCGCCAGCATCGCAAATTGCGGAATGAGGCTGAATTTTAATGCTGTCACGAATTCGGCCGTCAACGGGTTCGCGCCATTGTAGCTGCGGAAGTAAAGCCTGAGAATAAAGCCAAAAAGCAGTATTGTTCCGAAGATGCCTGTGTTGCTCAGAATCGAGGCAAACCAGTTGGATGTCCGTGCGCCTCCCAGGCCGACACCGAGCCCATTGGTCGCAAAAAACGCTTGCATGGCCACCTGTGTCCACATGGTGCGGCCCAGGTAAGAATCAGACTCCGTTTTCTTGAAGATCAGAGTGTCGAGCCGGTTGTAGACCGGCTGCATCAGATCCGGAAAAAGGGCGATGATGGCAAGCAGAAGCAGAAATCCCGCAATGGCGATGAAAGCCTCGCTTTGCAGCCCGCCGCGGGCTGGCGCATTAGCCGAAAGCGCGCGGCGCAGCCAGTTCACGCCAAAGGTGAGGGCGAGCACGCCAAGGCCCACATAGGCCGTCGAGGACGTTGAGAGCACCGCCATGGCGAGAAGCCCCGCGATGCCGAGCGGAACGAAAAGATTGCGCCACCGCTCGTCCTCGAAGCAGGGGCGGAAAAAGATGAGCGTGGATGCTGCCACGACGCATGCCGCCCCATAGGCTGAAGCTTCCGGCATCAGCCCCACAACACGCTTTGCCCCATCGGCAATCTCGACATTCGTTAGGAGCGCGTAGCTCGCATTGCGGAATGGTTCGAGCAGGCCGGAGAGCCCCGCTGCGGAAAGCAAGGCGTCGGCGATCCCCGTTGCGATGAGAACCAGCCCGCCGAAAAAAGCCGCCTTCATGAAATGCTGGCGGAAGGAAGCACTGCTGGCCATGACAAACATTGCCAGAGCCATTCCCACCGACATGGCCATATAGGCCGATTGGGCAAGATTGGATGGCGTCGGCTGAAGGGGAATCGCCCAATCCACCGTCACGCTCATCGGGATGACCTCGACGAGCTGGGCAAAGAACCGTGGCATCACATAGGCGGAGAAAAGGGCATAAGCGAGAAAGATGAAGAGAAGGCCAAGCTTTTTTGGGTCAACCGCCGCATCCCACGCGCGCGGCAAACGGTTTTCCGTCAGGAGAAGCTTGCAGACTAGAAAGCCTGCGCAAACGGATTGGCCAAGCAGATTCATTCCGCCGCCGCCGCTCGGGGCCAAGGTCAGGGTCATAAAGGCCCCGAGCCCGGAATAAAGATAAAGCAACGGCAGGGGGCTGCGCGGCAAGGCCGCAAGAACAATGAGAATCCAAACGGCTACGGCAGGCCAAGTCATCTTTGAAATCTCATCAAATTAAGCGCGCGCCGCGCAATCAAGGGGACACGCTGCCTTGCCGCCTGAAACGCGGCCACCTGGCAAAAGGTAAAGTCTCGCCCGCCGTTTACCAAGTCCTTGGGAGTGCTTGCCCGGGCGTTTTCCAGCAAAAGAGAGCTGGCGCCGCTCTCACGGGAGCCTCTTTGCTGGGTCCGGGATCAAGCCAGAGCGCGCCTCGAAAGGTGCGTCCGGCTGAGCCTCCGGCGCTGCCGCCGCAAAGGCAGGAAGGCTCCGTGCCGCGGCATCCGCGGCGCTGATCTTCGGATAGGGCGCAAGGTCAAGGCCGAAGCGGCGCGCGTTATAGACCTGGGGAACGAGGCAAACATCGGCAAGGCTCACCATGCCGCCCACGGCGTAGCGGCCTGCCGTTCCGGCAAGACGCGCTTCAAGCGCATCAAAGCCTTTCCGTATCCAGTGCCGAAGCCAGTTCAGGCAATCGTCCTCCCCTGCGCCATAATCTGCCTTGAGCTTTTCCTGCACCCGCAGGTTGCCAAGGGGATGGATATCGCAGGCGATCGTCAAGGCAATCTCACGGCAGGCCGCCCTGAGGCGGGGTTCCGGCGGCAGCAAGGGCGGGTCAGGGTGAAGCTCATCAAGATAAGCGATGATCGCGAGCGATTGGGCAAGGGTGAAGCCGTCCGCCTCATGCCACAAAGGCACGAGGCCAGCGGGGTTGCGGGCCCTGTGAGCTTCGCTCATTTGCTCGCCTGCCCGGAGGTTGACTGGTATTCGCTTTGCCGCGATCCCCTTGAGGTTCAAAACGATCCGCACCCGGTAGCAGGCACTCGATCGCCAATAGTCGTAGAGGCAAGGCTCAAGAAGAGGCTCTGACATAAGGCTCAACCCTCTGCTCAATGGCCCCGAAGATGGAGCGGCCGTCTTTCCCCTTCATCTCGATCCGCACAATGTCGCCAAAACGCAAATATTCTGTTTTCGCCGCGCCCAGCCGGAGCGTTTCGGCCATCCGCGCTTCGGCCAGGCAAGAGTAGCCAATACCGCCTTCCTGGGCCGGCCTGGCAAAAGAGCCGTCTTCTTCCTTATTGGAAACAGTGCCCGAGCCGATGATCGTGCCTGCGCTCAAAGGCCGCGTTCCCGCGGCATAGGCAATGAGGGAGGGAAAATCAAAGTGCATGCCCGAGCCGGCATCCGCCCGCCCAAATGGCTTTCCGTTGAGGCTCACAAGCAAGGGCAGATGCAGCCTCCCCCCGTCCCAGGCTTCGCCAAGCTCGTCCAGCGTGACGGCAACCGGCGAGAAAGCCGAGGAAGGCTTCGACTGGAAGAAGCCGAACCCCTTGGCAAGCTCCGCCGGGATCAGATTGCGCAAGGAGACGTCGTTCACAAGCATGAAGAGCAGAATCGCGGCTTTTGCCTCGGCCCGGCTTGCCCCCATCGGGACATCCGAGAGGATCACCGCAACCTCGCCTTCGAAATCTATGCCGTAGCTTTCCTCTGCCGCTCTGATAGGCTCACGCGGAGCAAGGAAGGCGTCCGATCCCCCTTGATAGATCAGAGGACTGGTCAGAAGCTCCGGCGGCATGTTTGCGCCGCGCGCCTTTCGCACGAGCTCCACATGGCTCAAATAGGCCGAGCCGTCGATCCATTGATAGGCCCGGGGCAGAGGCGAAAGCGCCTCGCGCTCGTGAAAGCGCTCTCTCGGCACGGCTTGGGCTTCGAGGGCCTTGGCAAGAAGTCCAAGCTCAGGAGCAGTCTCTTGCCAATCATCGAGTGCCTTTTGCAGCGTGGGCGCGATATGGGCTGCGCTTGCCGCATAGGAGAGATCGCGGGAGACCACAACGAGCCGCCCGTCGCGGCTGCCATCGGCGAGCGTCGCGAGCTTCATGAGGGCGCCCCGCGCTGGCCTTCAAACGCCGGAGACGTGCGCGAATATCCTGTCGAGCCCCTGCCAGCAACCCGCATAGCCGCTCTGAAGCTCTGGGAGTTTCGCCGCATAATCCGTCACCTGCTGGGGATAGCGCGTCTCGAACATGAAGGCGAGGGTGTTTTCGAGCTTTTGCGGCCTAAGCTCGCCTGAGCTTGCTTTGTCGAAGGCTTCCTTGTCCGGCCCATGGGGAAGCATGCAATTGTGCAGCGACATGCCGCCCGGGGCGAAGCCTTGGGGTTTTGCATCATACTGGCCAAAGACGAGCCCCATGAACTCGCTCATGATGTTCATATGGTACCAGGGCGGCCTGAAGGTGTGCTCAGCGACCTGCCAGCGCTCCGGGAAAATCACGAAATCGACATTCGAGGTCCCGGCTTCTGCGGAGGGCGCGCTGAGCACGGTGAAAATCGAAGGATCGGGATGATCGAAGAGGAGGGCTCCGACAGGCGAGAAAGTGCGCAGATCGTATTTGTAAGGCGCGTAATTCCCGTGCCAGGCAACGACATCGAGCGGCGAATGGTTAATTTCGCTCACATGAAATCCCCCGCACCATTTGACCCAGAGGCGGCAGGGCGCCTCTTTGTCCTCATAGCTTGCAACGGGAGTCTTGAAGTCGCGCGGATTGGCAAGGCAATTGGCGCCGATTGGCCCGCGCGCCGGAAGGGTGAAGCGCGCGCCATAGTTCTCGCAGATGTAGCCGCGGGCCGGGCCGTCTTGCAAAGCGGCCTTGAACTTCACGCCGCGCGGAATCACCGCAATGTCGCCAGGGCGGATCCCGATCCGCCCAAGCTCTGTTGCGATTTCGAGGCTGCCCTGCTGCGGCACGATCAGCAATTCGCCATCGGCGTTCATGAAGTAATCGTCTGCCATATCCTGTGTTGCAAGATAGATATGCGCGGCCATCCCGGTTTGCGTATAGACATCGCCCGCAGTTGCGATGGTCCTTATCCCGGTGATAAAGGTGAGGGGCTCGTTTGGGATGGGCACGGGATCCCAGCGGAGCTGGCCAAGCGGCAGGGCTTGCGATGCCGCCTGCGGCGCGGTTTTCCAGAATGGGGCCTCGACGCGCGCAAAGCGGCTCGCATGCCGCACGGAAGGCCGCATGCGATAAAGCCAGGAGCGGGCGTTGGCCCCGCGCGGCGCGGTGAAGGGCGTGCCGGACAATTGCTCGGCGTATAGACCATAAGGGCAGCGCTGCGGCGAGTTCTGCCCTTGCGGCAGGGCGCCAGGCAGCGCTTCTGTCTCAAAATCATTGCCGAAGCCGGACATGTAGCGTTCTGTCATGAATGCCTCCATAACGCGGCAAGGCAGACCGGGCGCAGGCGCAGCCGCGGCTCGCTCAGACGGGTTTGCCTAAAAATATAGCTAAAAATATAGGAGGCCTTGCCAGCCTGGGCATTGGCTGCGCCACGCGCGGACGGAAGACCTTCGCGCGACAAGCGCTCACGATTGCCCAAAAGGCATTGCGGCCCCTGTCAGGCCCGCAGCACGCCGCGCTCGATCTGGTCCGCCTCAATCGACTCAAAAAGCGCTTTGAAATTGCCTTCGCCGAAACCTTCATCCCCCTTGCGCTGAATGAACTCGAAGAAGATGGGTCCGATCACTGTCTTCGAGAAAATCTGCAAAAGGAGTTTTGGCCTTCCGCGGCCGGCGATTTCGCCATCGATGAGAAGCCCGCACTCACGCAGCGCCTCGACGGGCTCGCCATGCCCTGGCAGCCTCGCCTCGATCATCTTGTAATAGGCGTCCGGCGGCGGCGGCATGAAGGAGAGGCCCTTTGCTGCAAGCCGCTTCACGCTTGCGTAAATGTCTTTGCAGCCAAGAGCGATGTGCTGAATGCCTTCACCCTTATATTGCTGCAAGAACTCCTCGATCTGGCTCTTCTCATCGGCCGATTCGTTCAAGGGGATGCGGATCTTGCCGCAAGGGCTCATAAGCGCGCGAGAGTAGAGGCCGGTCAGTTTCCCTGAAATGTCAAAGTAGCGGATCTGGCGGAAGTTGAAGAGATTCTGGTAGAATGCATACCAGCGGTCCATTGCGCCGCGGAAAACATTGTTCGTGAGATGGTCGATGTTTTCCATGCCGCATCCCTCTGGCGCGGGGTCGCGCTCGCCGGTCCAATCGAACCCGGCGTCATAGGGAGAGCCCTTGTCGTCATATCTGTCGATGAAATAGATGAGGCTGCCGCCAATCCCATAAATCGCCGGAACATCCATGGTCTTGGCGCCTGAGGCGCCCGTATAAGGCGTTGCGCCTCTTTCCACCGCATGCTTAAAGGCATGGGCTGCATCGGCAACGCGCCAGGCCATCGCAGGCGCGCAGGGGCCATGCAGCTCTGCAAAGCGCCCGCCGAAGCTCTCCTTATCGCCGTTAAGGATGAAGTTCACGCTGCCCTGGCGGTAGAGCTCGATGGGGCGCGTCTTGTGCCGCGCGACGCAATCAAATCCCATCTGCTCGAAAACACGCCGCAGCATAGCGGGATCGGAGTGGGCAAATTCCACGAATTCGAATCCATCCGTTCCGGCGGGATTCTCAGCGGTGACCTTGGCCTTTGGCGCTCTCTGCAAAACCGCT
>DASRYK010000140.1:0-5387 GCA_035687205.1 Methylocella sp.
AACCCGCCGGGATTGGCGGGATCGGTGTCGCGCGCGGCATGAACGGCGTCATCGTGGTCCTTGGCGTCCTCCGGGTCGATGGTGACGAGGGGGATCGCGCGCCAGTCCTCGCGCCCGCCCATCGCGGCGGGTCTTGCGCGCCCTGCCTCGGCGGCCGCCTCGGGGCTGAAAACATGCGGGATTTGATGCGCATGGATGGCGATGAGGCTCACCGCTTTTTCGTTATCGATGGCTCCAAGCCTTTCACGCACCTTTGCCTGGGGGAGGCCGAGCCGGCTGGCTGGCTGGATGTCAGCTGCAACGAGGTCGCCATCGGCCGCCCCGCCTTCATCGCCCGCCGCTATCAGGATTTCGCCGCGCTGAAAACTTTTCTTGTCAACCGGCACAATTCTTCCGCCGCCTTGCGCGCTGGCGCGGAAAATCCCGAGAACCTGCGCTTTCCCGCGCTGAAGAAGTTTGATGACGCGCCCTGCATAGGGCGGCTCGCCTTCCTCCGCGCGGGGAAGCGCCTCGACCCGCAGGAGCGCGCGGTCGCCTTTGGCAGGAGCAGGGGCTCTTGCCTTGAGCGCTGCCCTTGCCAAAATGAGAATGCGCGGAGCTGCGCCATGTTCCGCATCCCATTCCGCTGGCACGGCAAGCAGGCTGCCGTCACGGTCCTGCGCGATGATGTCGGCAAGCACGACCGGCGGAAGAGCGCCCCGCTTATGCAGGGTTTTGCGTCTTCTTTCGACGGCGCCCTCGGCCTCGAGATCCTTCAGCATCTGCTTGAGCGCAATCCGGTCCGCGCCTTTGATGTTGAAGGCGCGGGCAATCTCTCGTTTCCCTACCTTGTTTTTCCCCTGCCCGCGCGAGGCTTCGCGCTCGCGAGCGATAAAAGCAAGGATATCGGCGCGCGATGGGAGGAGAGCGCTCCCTTGGGCGGCGCTCTGCTGCGCTGCCCGGATTTGCCGGGGCGCCGGAGCGCCCGCCTTTGCATTCATGCGCGGCTCGCCCTTTTTGCTTTTTTCTGTTCTATCTCCGGCGCGGAAGGTTTTGCAGCGGCTTTCCGGGCTGAAACGGCTGGTTTTGCAGCCGTTCTGGCTGCCGCACGGGTTTTGCCAGAACCTATTTTCGTCTTGGCGCTTTCCTTCTCGCCGATGAGACGGATCGCTTCTTCCAGCGTGATAGTCTCGGGCGATAAACCGGCTTTCAGGGTCGCATTGGTTTTTCCCCAGTTGACATAGGGGCCAAAGCGCCCCGTGCGGACCGTCACGGCTCCGCCGCTGGGATGCTCGCCAAGCAGTCTTCCCTGGGCTGCACCCTTGCTTCCGGCGCTGCTTGTCTTGGCTGCGATCAGCGCAATTGCCTCTTCGAGCGTTAATGTGGCGGGATCGGTGTCTGGGGGCAAGGTTGCATTGACCTTGCCGTAGTTGACGTAAGGCCCGTACCTGCCCGCTTTGACAGTAACTTCGCCCCCCTCAGGATGCTGCCCCAAAACGCGCGTTGGCGCGCCTGCGGGGCCGCCGAAATGCCTTCCGGTGAGGCCGCTTTCTTTGGCGGCGATGAGATCAATCGCCCGGTTTGCGCCGATCGTTAGAACGTCGTCGTCCTTTCCAAGGCTCGCATAAGTCTTGCCATGCTGGACATAGGGCCCGAAACGGCCAATGCCTGCGAGAATGGGCTGTTTCGTTTCCGGATGGCGCGCGACCTCACGGGGCAGCGAGAGCAGGCCAAGCGCCTGGTCGAGCGTGATGCTCTCCATGCTGAGGCCTTTCGGCAGCGAGACCCGTTTGGGCTTCTCGCCTTCACCGAGCTGCACATAAGGGCCAAATCTTCCTTCGCGCAGGGAAACATCCTGCCCCGTCTCAGGATCGATGCCGAGAACACGGACGCCCTTCTCGCCATTCCCGGCGCCTTCCGGGGCAGGCCCGGCAAGTGTGCGCGTGTATTTGCATTCGGGATAATTTGAGCAGCCGATGAATGCCCCGAACTTCCCAAGCTTCAAGGAGAGCTGGCCCGTGGCACAGGAGGGGCAGGCGCGGGGATCCGAGCCGTCCTCCTTGGGCGGAAAGATATGCGGGCCCAAGAGCTCGTTCAAGCTGTCAAGCACCTGGGATGTGCGAAGGTCCTTGATGCCTGCCAGAGCAGCGGAGAAATCGGCCCAGAAATCGCGCAGCAGCTTCTTCCATTCAAGCTCGCTGTTCGAGACGAGGTCGAGCTGCTCCTCAAGGAGCGCAGTGAAATCGTAGCTGACGTAGCGGGTGAAGAAGCTTTCGAGAAATGCTGTGACAAGGCGGCCCTTGTCCTCGGGGTAGAGCCGTTTCTTTTCAAGGCGAACATAGTTGCGGTCGCGCAGCAGGGCGAGCGTGGAGGCATAGGTCGAAGGCCGGCCGATGCCAAGCTCCTCCATCCGCTTGATGAGCGTCGCCTCCGTGAAGCGCGGCGGCGGCTCGGTGAAGTGCTGGCTGGCCTCAATCTTCTCCTTGATCAGCGGATCCCCTTTGCCCATCGGCGGCAGCCGTGCCGCATCCTCGTCCTCCTCATCGTCGCGGCCCTCTTGATAAAGCCTCAAAAAACCGTCGAACTGGACGACCTGACCCGTCGCTTTGAGTTCTAAGCGGCGCTCGCCCGATTGCGCGAGAATATCAACAGTGGTCCGCTCAAGCTCGGCCGATGCCATCTGGCATGCGACGGTGCGGGTCCAGATCAGCTCGTAAAGACGCGCCTGATCGGGATCGAGGCTCCCGGACACCTGCCTAGGCGCGCGGGCGAGATCGGTTGGGCGGATCGCCTCATGGGCCTCCTGAGCGTTCTTGGCTTTCACCGCATATTTCCGCGGCGCCTCAGGCACATATCGCGCGCCAAACTCCTTGCCGATGACGGCACGGGCGCCCGCGACTGCTTCGGGCGCGAGGTCAACGCCATCAGTGCGCATATAAGTGATAAGGCCTACCGTCTCGCCATTGATCTCGACGCCTTCGTAAAGGCGCTGAGCGAGAAGCATTGTGCGCGCCGGAGCAAAACCGAGCTTGCGCGAAGCTTCTTGCTGCAAGGTGGAAGTCGTGAAGGGCGGGGGGGGATGGCGCTTTATGGGCTTGGCTTCGACATTCGCAACCGAGAACAAAGCAGCGTCAAGTGACGCCTTCAGAGCCTCCGCCTCTGCTGCCGAGCCGATGTCGAGGCGGCCGATCTTGCGCCCATCCGCGCCTGAAAGACGCGCAATGAAGGGCGAGCCCGCCCCCGTCTTGAGATGCGCCGCGATCGACCAGTATTCGCGCGGCACGAATTTCTCGATCTCAAGCTCGCGGTCACAGATAAGGCGTAAAGCGACTGACTGCACCCGCCCCGCCGAGCGGGCGCCGGGCAGCTTGCGCCAAAGCACTGGAGAGAGTTTGAACCCGACGAGGTAATCGAGCGCGCGGCGCGCGAGATAGGCATCGACGAGCGCGGTGTCTATGCCGCGCGGGTGGCTCATGGCGTCAAGGACCGCCGATTTCGTGACGGCATTGAAAACAACCCGCTCCACAGGCTTCTTGCCGAGCGCTTTTTTTTCCTTCAACACCTCGAGAACATGCCAGGAAATCGCCTCGCCTTCCCGGTCGGGGTCGGTTGCAAGGATCACCCGGTCCGCGCCTTTGACAGCCTTGGTGATCTCCGCCAGGCGTTTCGCCGAGGGCGCATCGACGTCCCAAACCATGGCGAAATCATGCTCGGGGTCGACCGAGCCGTCCTTTGCGGGGAGATCGCGCACATGCCCGTAGGAGGCAACAACATCGTAGCCCTTGCCAAGATATTTGGTGATCGTCTTCGCCTTCGCGGGGGACTCAACGATGACGACGTTTCGGGCAGGGGCATTCATGCGCTTGAAGCTCTCTTTGAAGTTTGTAGTTAGCCAGTTGTTTGTTTGTCTTAGTTTGTCAGCATGGCGCAGCGCAGCTCTCCGCTGAACCGCGCCTGGGGCCGGGGGTGCGCCCAGCGCAGCCCGCTTTAGCGGAAGCTTGACATCAAGCGCCGAATGGGAAGATGGGCGAGGGCGCGCCCTTAGTCAAATCGGTCTTAAGGCTGAGCCTTGCCCGAAGCAGTTGCTTTGCTGGGAAATTCCTCGCCAGCAGCCTGCAAAGATCCCGCTTCAGGGAGAAAAAGACCGCAGCGGCGGATGCGTCTGCCCGCGGTGCTAGTCGCTCGCAAAAAGGCCTGTGATGCCGCCGATCACGCCCCCGGCAAGCGCATAGACCGCAGCGTCTTCGAGGCCGCCCGTCGCCGCCCCGTCGGCGCCGCCAAAGACAGCGCCGATCGCGGCAAAAAAGCAAATCGTCTTGACCGGCAGTTCGCTGCGCGGCGTGAGCATATCCATGGGCGCACCTCATCGTCACAATCTGCAGCCGGTCCCGGGGACCGGCTGCGCGGGGGCAGAACGGCGGGAGTGGCCAAGAGCATAAAACACCAAACGGACTTTTTTCTCCAGCTGCTTGCATCAGATCCAAAGCGGCCCGCCTCCACCGGCCAGGCGCATTTCAGTCTGCAGGGTTCCGCAAATGATTAAGCTTGCGGCGGCGGATAACGCAGTTTACGCCCGCTCCTGGAAAGAATTATTTCACATCGGGCATCTGCCCGGAATTATTCCGCAGCGCTTCTGTCATGCTTAAGCGCTGCCTGTGCCGCTGCTAGCCTCGCCACGGGCACACGGAAGGGCGAGCAGGAGATATAAGTGAGCCCTGCCTCGCCAAAGAATGCAATCGATGCCGGATCGCCGGCGTGCTCCCCGCAGACGCCAAGCTTGATCTCAGGCCGTGCCGCCCGGGCGCGCTCCACCGCTATCTTGATAAGCTCGCCGACGCCCTCCTGGTCGATCGTCGCGAAGGGGTTCAGGCGGAAAATTCCTTTCGCTGTGTAGGTGCCGAGGAAAGGGCCTGCGTCATCGCGCGAAAGCGCAAGGCAGGTCTGAGTTAAATCATTGCTGCCAAAGGAAAAAAATTCGGCGCTTTGAGCAAGGCTTGCAGCGCAGAGGCTTGCGCGGGGTGTTTCGATCATCGTGCCAGCCGAATAAGCGATGGTTTCGCCGGTCTCCTTGGCGACGGCTCTAGCGACGGCGTCGATCCGCTCCTTAATGAGATCGAATTCGGTTTTCGCAATGATGAGCGGCGTCATGATCTCTGGACAGACGGCACGGCCGGTCTCCCGTTTCGCGGCAACCGCGCCCTCGAAGATCGCGCGGGCCTGCATCTCGGCGATTTCCGGGTAGGCAATAGCAATCCGGCAGCCCCGGAAGCCCAGCATCGGATTGAATTCCCGCAGCTCGGCCGCCCGTTGAGCAAGCCGTTCCGGCGGGACACCCATCGATCTCGCGACAGCCGCGATCTCGTCCTCCGTATGCGGCAGAAACTCATGCAGTGGCGGATCCAGCAAGC
>DASRYK010000141.1:0-24830 GCA_035687205.1 Methylocella sp.
GGCCGCCTGCGTCGATTTTTCGGTCTTCCGGGGAAGGGAGGCGTAGCGTCTCCAGAGTGCTTTCCATGCCAGTCCTGCAGTTCTAATCTGAGAGGGCGAGCGCTTTGACTTGCTCGACCATATAGGCCCCTGCGCGCCGCCAGGCCTCATCCGTGTCGCCCCGGAAGGTGAGGAGACGGTCAAGCACAGGCGTACTCGTCTGAAGATCAACGGCTTGAAGCTTCGCCCACTGGATCAGCGTGCTCATCTTGTGAATGCCGCCGAACACGAGGAGTCGCGCGCCTGCGCGGCGGGCCGCCTTGAGGATTTCTTCAGGCGGGGTGTGCGCCAATGAGCAGGGGGCAGGCTCGCAGGTGAAACTCACGATCCGGAATTTTCCGCTCGCCGCAAGGCCATCACGCATCGCGCTCATCAGCGCTGCAAGGCGCCTTTCATGCGCGGCCCTCTGGTCATCAGGCTCCCCCGATGTGTCCTGGTAGTCGAAATCGGCGACGGCGGCTGGCGTTGTGTCTTCCTTTGCGGCAGCGGTTTGAAAAGGCGCTGCAACAAGAGCAAGGGCGCAAGCGGCGTTGAGCAAGGCGCGCAACAGCGTGGAAAACTTCTTCCCCCCGGTTTGTTCCGGGCTGGCACAGGCAGGAGGCAACGCCCCAAGGACTGCCTCTGAGCGCTTCTTCATTCTCGTCTCTTTCTGTCTCATCCAAGACGGTAAGCAAAGCCCAGTCATCCTTGTTAGTTTATTCTAGGCTTTTTAGCAGCGTATCAGCCTTCTGGCTGGATGCAGGAAAAACTTGCGGCGGCTGCAGAAGCTTGGCCTTTGTGACATAGCTTTGCCGCGCATCATCTTTGAAGCCCGCGCGCGGCCGCCTCCGCATGAGGGGAGAGCGCTGCCTCGCGCTGATCGCTCCTCATCCCGCTGATGGCTCGCTGAGCCCGTGTGAGGCCGGAGCCGCCTTGCGGGGCGGCTCTTGAGAATCAGCCAATATCACCGGTTTTCCGCGCGATCTTACCTTTGTGAAAGCCGCCAGATGTGTGACGTCCAGATGTGTGACGTCATGTAAGATTCTTGGCCCCGGCCTTACCAAAATGTTTCACGTGAAACATTTCCCAAAGAGCGTCCTTGCAGGGTTAGCCTGCGCCCAGGAGCCTGACCGCCTCGCCGCGCTCGAAGATATTGAGCAGCAGCCGCAGCGCTTCGCCGCGCGGGCCTTCAAGCCGGGGATTTTCGCTGGCTATGCGCCGCGCCTCGGCGCGCGCCAGGGTGAGCATTGCGCCATGCGCGGGAAGATCGGCAAGGCGGAAGCCCGGAAGCCCCGATTGCCTTGTGCCAAGGATCTCGCCCTCGCCCCGCAGGCGCAGGTCCTCCTCGGCGATGCGGAAGCCATCGTCCGTCTCGCGCATAACCGCTATCCGCGCCTTGGCCGCCTCTCCCAGCGGGGCGCGGTAGAGCAGGATGCACGACGATTTCGCGCCCGAGCGCCCCACCCGCCCACGCAGCTGGTGAAGCTGCGCAAGCCCGAACCTCTCGGCATGCTCGATGACGATGACCGTTGCTTGCGGCACGTCAACGCCAACCTCAATGACAGACGTCGCGACGAGAATCTGGGTAGTTCCCTCCGCGAAGGCGGCCATTGCGGCATCCTTCTCGCGGCTTTTCATCTTGCCATGGACGAGCCCCGCCTTGCTGCCGAACACCTCCTTGAGATAACGGAAACGCTCCTGCGCGGCGGCGGCGTCGATTGACTCGCTTTCCTCGACAAGCGGGCAAACCCAAAAGACGCGGGCGCCGTTTGCGAGCGCGCGCTTCAGCCTTTCAAGGAGCTCGTCCAGCCGCTCAAGCGGCATGGCGCGAGTCTCGATTTTTTGCCGGCCTGCGGGCTTTTCCCGAAGATTCGAGACATCCATGCCGCCAAAGCAAGTCAGCACTAATGTGCGGGGAATGGGGGTCGCCGTCATGACGAGAATATCGGCAGCCTCGCCTTTTTGCCCGAGCGCCAGGCGCTGGTGCACGCCGAATCGGTGCTGCTCGTCGATGACCGCAAGGCCTAGATCCCGGAACGCAACCTCATCCTGAAACAAGGCGTGCGTGCCGGTCACGATATCCACCGTTCCGGCCGCGAGGCCGGCGAGGGTCTCGCTGCGCTCCGCGGCGGTTCCGTGCCCCGTGAGAAGACCCAGCCGCAAGCCCGCGGGCTCAGCGAATCGGGAGAGGGTCTTGTGATGCTGCCGGGCAAGGATCTCCGTCGGCGCCATCAAGGCTGCTTGCCGCCCAGCCTCGGCCACCGCCGCCATGGCAAAAAGAGCAACGAGTGTCTTGCCCGATCCGACATCACCCTGCAAAAGCCGCAGCATGCGCGTTGGCGCGCGCAAATCAGCATCAATATCGGCAATGGCGGCCTTCTGCGAGGGCGTCAACTCGAAAGGGAGGGCTGCGGCGATCTTTGCCCTGATGCGCCCGTCTCCCGTGTTTACCCGGCCGGGAGACCGCCGGGCTCTTGCGCGCATCAGGGCAAGCGCGAGCTGGGAGGCGAGCAATTCGTCAAGCGCAAGCCGCTGCCGCGCAGGCGAGCCGGGCGCGATGGCTTCGGGCGCATCCGGGCGGTGCAAAGCCTGCAGGGCTTCGTTGAAAGACGGCAGCGCTGCGATGGCCGCAGCCTGCCGGTCATGCCACTCGGGCAGCGGCGGCAGTTTGGCAAGCGCCGCATCAATGGCCTTTGCGAGCGTCCTTTGGGAAAGGCCCTCGGTCGAAGGATAGACCGGCTCGACGGGCGGCATATGGGCGATGCCTATGCGGTCGAGCACGCGGTCAGGGTGGACGATCTGGCGGTGTCCGTCCCAGAGCTCGAGCTTTCCTGAGACCCACCGGACCGCGCCAACCGGCAGGCTTTTTTCGATCCAGTGATGATTGGCGAGAAAAAAGACGAGGGCGACGTCGCCCGTCCCGTCCTCAACCAGCACCTTGTAAGGGGCGCGGGAGCGCGGGCCGGGGGGGAGATGGGCCGTGACCTTGACTTCGAGCGTGACGGTCTGATCGAGGGGCGCATCGGCAATTTTCGGCCGGTTGCGGCGGTCGATGGCGCTGTAAGGCACGTGAAAGAGGAGATCGATGACGCGCGCGCCTTGTTCGCCGCTGGCAAAAAGCCGGTTCAGGAGCTTGGCCGTTTTCTCGCCAACGCCGGGCAGGCTTGCCGCCGCCGCAAACAGCGGGTTGAGAACTGCGGGGCGCATCGCTATGAAAGCCGCCGTTCCTTCGGGGCGGACAGGCGGCAAGCAGCGCCTTTCAGGCCCGCCTTAACCTTGACAAGAGGGCAGACCAGGGGCTCCGTGCCTTCAGGGACGGTCTCGCTCATGGGGGGAAGCTTAGACCATGTCAGGCGCACAAGCGAAGACCAATGAATTGAGCGCGAGGCGCCGCCGGATACTCTACCGCGCCTGGCACCGGGGAATGCGCGAGATGGATCTCATCCTTGGCCGGTTTGCCGACGCGCATATCACGGGCCTCAGCGAGAGTGAGCTTGACGATTTGGAGCTTTTGATGGAGGCGCCGGACAAGGATGTTTTCGGCTGGGTTAGCGGCGAAAGGAGCGCGCCAAGCCTTTATGATAAACCCGTGCTGCAAAAGATCCGGGCTTTTCACAGCCATGGCGGCCCAATTCATGCTTGAGGGCCGCATGCCGTCTGTCAAACTCCCCTGACCGTTGCAATCGCGCGAGAATTGAGCTTTCGAAGTGACTGATCTCCGGCATGTTGCCGCCGCGCTTGCCAAGGGCGGCCGGGTGACACTTTCCTCGGTTGCCGAGGGATTCGACGCCTTTTGCGTGAGCGATCTTGCCCGCTTGCTCGCGAAAGAGGCCGGGAGCCGTTCCGCGGCGTTGGTTCATGTCGCGCGCGATGCCCAGCGGGCCCGCGCATTCGGCGAGGCGCTGGCATTTGCTGCGCCTGATATTGAGCTGCTCGATTTTCCCGCCTGGGATTGCCAGCCCTATGACCGCGTGTCGCCGGACGCTGCGGTTTCGGCGCGGCGGATCGTCGTTCTCTCAAGGCTTGCCCGCACCCGCTCTTCCATTGAGCGGCCGCGGATCCTGAGCACGACAGTTGGCGCGATGATCCAGCGGGTCGCGCCGCTTGCCAAGATCGCGAGCGACACCTTCTCAGCGGCGCCAGGAAATATGGTCGACCGCGACGCCCTTGTGCAGTGGCTCGAAACCAATGGTTTTACGCGGGCGTCGAGCGTGCGCGACACGGGCGAATATGCGGTGCGCGGCGGTATCCTTGATCTTTTCCCTCCGGGCATGCCGCAGCCGCTGCGCCTTGACTTCTTCGGCGACACGCTCGAGTCGATTCGCGCCTTCGATCCGGAAACGCAGCGCACGACGGGCCAGCAGCGGGCGCTCGATCTCGTGCCGGTGAGCGAAATTCAGCTCACAAGCTCCTCGATACGCAGGTTCCGTCAAGCCTATGTGAAGCGCTTCGGGGCGCAGACGGCAGGCGATGCGCTTTATGAGGCGGTGAGCGAAGGCCGCCGTCTGCAAGGTGCCGAGCACTGGCTGCCGCTCTTTTACGAAAAACTCGATACGCTGTTTGATTATTGCCAAGGCGCCCCGTTGGTTTTCGATCCTCTCGCGGAGGAGGCGGCGAGAGAACGCTTCGCCCAGATCGAGGATTATTACGGCGCCCGCAAAAGCGCCTATGACGCAAATCCCGCGCAGTCAAATTATAAGCCGCTGCCGCCGGATGCGCTTTATATTCCCGCGCCTGAGTGGCGCATGCGCACCGGCGCGGCGAGCCTTGTCTTGATCGAGCCCTTCGCCAAGCCCTCCGGCGATGGCCTTGTCATCGACTGCGGCTCGAAGCCCGGCCGTGCCTTCGCTGCCGAGCGCGCCGATCCAAACGCAAATGTCTTCAATGCCGCCATTGCGCATGTGCATGCGCTGCAGGCAAGCGGCAAGCGAGTCATCCTCGCTGCCTGGTCGGACGGCTCGCGCGAGCGCCTCGCCCATGTGCTCTCCGATCATGGCCTGACGGATTCGGCTCCCGTCTCCTCCTTCACGCAAGCTCTGGCGCTTCCGCAGGCAACGCTTGCTCTTGCCGTGATCGGCATTGAGCAAGGTTTCGAAGCAGCCGGCCTTGCGGTCATTGGCGAGCAGGACATTCTGGGCGACAGGCTGTTGAGCGGCCGCCGCAAGCCGCGCCGGGCCGAGAACTTCTTGAGCGAGGTCACAGCGCTGTCCGCGGGTGACCTCGTCGTCCATGTCGATCACGGCATTGCGCGTTTTGCTGGCCTGAAAACGATCGAGGCAGCGGGCGCCCCGCATGACTGCCTCGAGCTGCATTATGCCGAGGGAGCAAAGCTTTTTCTGCCCGTTGAAAACCTTGAGCTTCTGTCACGCTATGGATCTGAGGAGACTGAGGTCCCCCTCGACCGGCTTGGCGGCGCTGCCTGGCAGAGGCGCAAGGCGCGCACGCGAAAGCGCATCCTTGCGATGGCGGCAGACCTCATCAAGATTGCCGCGCAAAGGCAGACAAGGGCGGCGCCAAAGCTCGTTCCGCCCGAGGGGCTTTATGCCGAGTTTTGCGCAGGCTTTCCCTATGTCGAAACGGCCGATCAGCAGGCAGCGATCGACGCGGTTCTCGATGACCTTTCGTCCGGCCGGCCCATGGACAGGCTCGTCTGCGGCGATGTCGGCTTCGGCAAGACCGAGGTCGCGCTGCGCGCCGCCTTCACCGCCGCAACCTGCGGCAAGCAAGTTGCTGTCGTCGTGCCCACGACGCTTCTCGCGCGCCAGCACTACCGGAATTTCACGGCTCGTTTTGCTCATATGCCTGTGAAAATCGCGCAGATGTCGCGGATGGCCGGCTCCGGCGAGCTCAAGGCGGCAAAGATAGGACTGTCGTCAGGGGAGGTTGACATCGTCATTGGCACGCATGCCGTGCTCGGCAAGGGCGTGGACTTCAAGGATCTCGGCCTCGTCATCATTGATGAGGAGCAGCATTTTGGCGTCAAACAAAAAGAACGGCTCAAGGAGCTGCGCGCCGAAGTTCACATTCTCACCCTCTCTGCGACGCCCATTCCGCGCACCCTCCAGCTTGCCCTGACTGGCGTGCGCGAGCTTTCAATCATAGCGACGCCGCCCGTCGACCGGCTTGCGGTGCGCACATCCATATTGCCTTTCGACGAGATGCTGGTGCGCGAAGCGCTTCTGCGCGAGCGCTACCGCGGCGGGCAAAGCTTCTATGTCTGCCCGCGCATTGCAGACATCGACGAGGCCAGCGCCTTCTTGCGGCAGAACGTTCCAGAAATCAAATTTGTTGTCGCGCATGGGCAGCTTGCAGCGGGCGAGCTCGAGACCAGAATGGCCGCATTCTATGACGGGAAATACGATGTCCTGCTTTCGACCGCGATCGTCGAATCCGGTCTTGATATCCCAACCGCCAACACGCTTGTCGTGCATCGCGCGGATATGTTTGGTCTTGCTCAGCTCTATCAGCTGCGCGGGCGAGTGGGGCGGTCGAAGATCCGCGCCTATGCGCTGTTCACCGTGCCGCCAAACCGGACGATGACACCGCAGGCCGAAAAGCGGCTCAAAGTCCTGCAGTCCCTCGACACGCTCGGCGCGGGCTTCGAGCTTGCAAGCCATGATCTCGATATTCGCGGCGCCGGAAACCTGCTTGGCGATGAACAGTCCGGGCACATTAAGGAAGTTGGTTACGAGCTTTATCAAGATATGCTGCGTGAAGCGGTCGAGGCCTTGAAGGCGGGCATCGAGGAGCCCGCCGAGGAAGCCTGGTCGCCTTCCATTACTCTTGGCACGCCAGTGACGATCCCGGAGAGCTACGTTCCTGATTTGCAGCTTCGCTTGACCCTCTACCGGCGCCTTGCAGCGCTGGAGACGGACAGCGACATCGAGAGTTTTGCCGCGGAGATGATCGACCGTTTCGGCCCTCTGCCGGAGGAGGTCGAGGAATTGCTGCAGCTGGTTGCGATCAAGGTTTTGTGCCGCAGGGCGCATGTCGAGAAAGTCGAGGCTGGCCCAAAGGGCGTCATCATTGCGTTCCGCGGCAATGCCTTTGCCAATCCCCAGGGCCTTGTTCGCTATGTTGCGGGGCAGGGACCGGGCGCAAAAGTGCGCCCGGACATGAAGATTGTGTTTGTCCGCGATTTTGAGACAAAGTCTGCGCGTCTTGCCGGGACAAAGGAGATTCTGCGGGCGCTTGTGGCGATTGCCGCAAAAAAAGCGGCATGAGTTGCGCCTTAATCTAACCTCCCGCCGCGCCCCGGCTAGGGGAAGCCTTCAAAGGCAGGCGCCCGGATGCTATATGTGACCGCATATGATTTTATGAATTGAACGCCGGGGCGCTTATGCCCGGCGCGAGTGGATCCCGGAGGAGTGCCATGGCCAATCCCCGCTTTGCCGCCGTTTCGCTGACCGAAGCCGCTGGAGCGCGAGCCCGGGCTTTGATCGAGCAGGCGGGGCGCCCCGTGGCCGGGCTGCGGCTTGGTGTGCGCAAGGGCGGCTGCGCGGGGATGACTTACACAATGGACTTGGCCGAGAAGGTCGAAGCGGGCGACGAAGTCGTCGTGGATCAAGGCGTCAAGATCCTGATTGCGCCAAAGGATCTGCTGTTCCTGCTCGGGACGCGGCTTGATTTCGAGTCGAGCAAATTTCAGGAAAGCTTCACCTTTCACAATCCGAATCAGACCGGGTCCTGCGGCTGCGGCGCATCCGTTTCGATCGCCCCAGCAGGGGATGCGGGGGTAACGGCTCCTTAGCTTTTCGCGTCAAGCACGCTTTGCTTCTTACCGGCGTGAGAGGAGGGGCGGGGAGCCTTGGGCGCTTTCTCGGCCTTAACCCGGGCCGGGCGCAGAAGAAACATCGGCACATGGTCGCCCATGCCGACGACGGGCGCTTCCACTTCCTCCCCAGCTTCCCGCCCCGCTGGCCCGCCCAAAGGCCCGCCGGGGGCGGCCCCAGCCTTCTCCCTTTTTTTGACCGGGCGCGGCGAACGCCCCGCCTTTCCAGCGGGCGCCTCCAATTCCTCCTGCGCTGCGGGCCTTGCCTTTCCATGCGCCTTTTCTTTGGAAGGGCGCGCGCTCCGCCGCGGCCGTGCCGGCTGGGTTTCTTCTGCTTGGCCCTCGAGGACGAGACCAGCAAGGCTTTCTCCCGGCAGCCAGTCGATTTTCTGGCCGGTCAGCCGCTCGATTTCGTCGATATATTTTTGATCGGCGGGGGTGACGATGGTGAGGGCAACGCCCGTCTTCCCCGCGCGCCCCGTGCGCCCGATGCGATGGACATAATCCTCTGCATGGGTTGGAACATCGAAATTAAATACATGGCTTACATCCGGGATATCCAGTCCCCGCGCCGCGACATCCGAGCAGACGATGAGATCCACATTGCCTGACTTGAAAGCATCAAGCGATGCCATGCGGGCGCGCTGATCCATGTCCCCATGCAGGACACCGGCATTGAACCCATGTTTCTGGAGAGATTTATGAAGGATCGCAACGTCCCGTTTGCGGTTGCAGAAAATGATGGCGTTCTTGAAATCCGCAGCGCTGCGAATGAGGCGGCGCAGCGTTTCCCTCTTGTGCGCTCCCCCATGGGAGGCTGCAAGGCCCTGCGAAATCGTTGCCGCCGCAGAGGAGGCGCGGGCGACCTCGATCCGCACGGGATTATGAAGAAAGGCTTCGGTAAGCCTTGTGATCTCCGGCGGCATCGTCGCCGAAAAAAAGAGAGTTTGGCGTGTGAAAGGCACGAGCTTGCAGATGCGCTCGATGTCCGGGATGAAGCCCATGTCGAGCATCCGGTCTGCTTCGTCGATGACCAGGATTTCGATTCCGGTCAACAGCAGCTTGCCGCGCTCGAAAAAATCCAGAAGACGGCCGGGCGTTGCGATGAGCACATCGGCGCCGCGCATGATCTTGGCCTCCTGGTCGCCGAAGGAAACGCCGCCGATCAACAGCGCGACATTGAGTTTATGGTTGATGCCATAACGCGCGAAGCTCTCCTCGACTTGCGCAGCGAGCTCCCGCGTCGGCTCAAGGATGAGCGTGCGGGGCATCCGGGCGCGGGCGCGGCCTTTCTCGAGACGCGAAAGCATGGGAAGGGTGAAGGCTGCAGTCTTGCCCGTCCCGGTCTGTGCGATGCCAAGAACATCCCGCCCGGCGAGCACATGCGGAATCGCTTCCGCCTGAATCGGAGTAGGTTTGAGGTATCCCGACGCCTCGACGGCGCGCAACACCTTTTCGCTGAGGCCCAGTTTGCTGAATGCCATTCTCGTCCCAAAATAGGGATGTGACCGAACCCGTGCCGCAGCACGAGGCCACACGGATCGCGCCTTTCGTGGCGGACTTTTCGTATTGCAGCTGAAACACCAGCCGGAGCTTGCGGAAACGGCCGCGGCAATTGCGCCAGCGACCGTGCAATCAGTCGGCTCCCAAAGGAGCCGACTGGAAACGCCTGGCTGCCCGCTCAGCCAAGAGCGTATCTCACTAACCCTTATCCCCTTTCAAAGCAATGAAGTTCAACGATCCAAAGCTGGGAGCGGATTGCGAAGGCAAAGAACTCTCATGCGCGGAATTGACGCGGCCTGCTAAAGCAAGGCGCTTTTTAAGCGGCCTTGCCCTTCATGCCAGTCAGGCGGCCAGGCGGCGGGCCTTTCACAGCCGGAGGCGCGAAAAGTTTCATGAGCCCGAAAATTGCCCCCAGGGTCGTCAGATAGACCAGGATCTGCAATCCTGTAGGCCTGTCCGTGTAGCCCAAAAGCGTGTGCAGCACGCGGCCTGGAAGGGTATCGCCGGAAATGAGCGCGGAGGTGTTCCACACGGCGCCATCGAGCACCGTGACGATGCCCGCCTGATCGAGATAAGCCGCGCTTTGAGCGGCCATGCCTGCAGCCATGAATGCAATGAGAATACTCGTCACCCGGAAAAGATAGCGCGGTGGAATCACTGCCAAGCCCCCATAGGTCAGAGCGCTGATTCCGGCGCCGCATAAAAGCCCAAGCACGCCGCCGAGCAAAAGCTCCAGCGCAGACTCCCGGCTTGAGACGGCGACCCCATAGAGAAACAATGCGACTTCCGAGCCCTCCCGCAGCACCGCGGCAGCAACCACGACCGCAAGCGCTGCGACAGAGCGCGAGCCGAGCGCGACATCGCGCCCGAGCTGACGCATCTCCTCACCCATTGCGCGGCCATGGCGCGCCATCCACACATTGTGCCAGGCGAGCATGACGGCAGCAATCCCGAGCACAGAGGCATTAAAGAGCTCCTGCCCCGCGCCTGCCGCCGCCCGGGAGATCGCTCCCGTGAACGCCGCGACAAGACCGGCTCCAAGCAGGCCCGCAACAATCCCCGCCGTGACATAAAGGCCGCGCCTTGGCACAGTGCGCGTCACTGCGAGCACGATGCCGATGATCAGCCCCGCTTCGACGACCTCGCGAAGGACAATGAGGAAGGCGCCGGCCATGTGACCACCATTTTCGAGCGGCCCGCGCTCGAGACGGATTCCTTTCAGGATGGAAAGGGCGCGCGGCAAAGACGCAGCCCTTGCGGCACGGCCTCGCCCGGCTCACGCAAAAACACCGCAGGGCCACCGCAAGGCTCTGCACCTATATCAGTATGACATTGCGGGCAATGGAATATTGCCCGATTTGAATTGTTGTAAACTGTCTCGATGACACTGGGGGCTGCCGCGTCGCGTTTGAGCTTGCCGGAAACGGCCCGGCGGTTCAGGGCGCTTTCACCCACTGCAGCCGCCATGTTTTTAAGCCTGAGCGGGGGTTCACGCCTTCCCCGGTTTTCTTGAACCCCTCCTTCTCGTAGAAAGCGAGGGCCCGCGCATTATCCTCGTTCACGTCGAGCACGAGGCTGCCCGGCGAAAGGCGGCGCGCCTCGCCGAGAAGGGCGCGGGCGGTCCCTTTTCCTTTCGCAGCCGGGGCAACAGCGAGCTGATCGAGATAGGAGGTTGCCGGATCGACCGTCGCAAATCCTTGAAGATGCCCTTCTTTGTCAAAGGCGCAGACCGTCACGGCGCCAGCCGACTGGAGGGCCCGCATATGGCCGAGAAACCAGTTCCGCCGCGCGGCAAAATCAATTCCGGGAAAGGTTTCCTGCCAGCTTTCCTCCCAGAGAGCGGCAAGGTCAGCAAGATCGCCGTCTGACAGGATGCGGAAGGTGAGCGCCGCAGCTTCCGGGGAGTGATATTCCAAGCCCGACACATCTCCTCACAGCGGCAGAGCGGAAGGCAAAGCTCCCCGGGGATCTTGCGGGGCAGGAGCAAGGCGGATGTCGCCTCAAAAGACCTTCACAAAGAGTTTGGCTTATTTTGCGGAAATGGCTGGAATGGCAAGGGGCAACGTCGTATCAGAGCCAGGGGGCGCTCTGAAGAAGCGGGCTTAGCGCGGCCGCGGGCGCTCTCCTCTGTCACGGACCGTGATTGGCTCTTATCTCGAGAGAGGCAAACTCTAGAGACGCGGAAATGAGTGTGGCCCCGGCCGAAGAATTCGCCAAGCATCTGGCAAAAAAAAACTACTTGCTTCCAGATGCGCAAGCATCCGCGGCGGCGGAGCGGTCGCTGCGCAAGCTTTGGGAGCTGACAGATCTCACGGCCAGCAGCTTTGCCGACGAAGTCGCCCAGTTCTATGGCTTGAGAAGGCTGGCTTTGCCGCAGCTTGTTGCGATGCCTTCCTTGGCGGACCGGTTTTCCCCCCGGTTCTTGCGTGACAGCTCGGCCTTTCCCTTCGAGCATCCGAAGGGCGAATTTAAGCTCGCGGTCGGCGATCCTAGCGACACGGCGGTCGCCCGGGCTGCGGAAATCGTCCTTGGCGCGCCCGTGACGCTCGAGGTTGCGTCTTTTGAGGATATTGCAACCGTTCTTGGCCAGCACCTCGGCAATGAGGAGGCGCCGGGCGCTGATAGCGGGGCGGGCCAGGCGCGCGCCGACGACGATATCGAAAGCTTGCGCGATCTTGCAAGCGGCGCCCCCGTCGTCCGGGCAGTCAATGACATGCTCGAAAAGGCCATGGAGATCAGAGCGAGCGATATTCATATCGAGCCGCAGCGCAATGGCCTTGTTGTGCGGATGCGGGTCGATGGCCTGCTCCGCGCGGTGGCCTCTCCGGCGAATGTCCTGCCGCAGGCCTTAATATCGAGAATCAAAATTCTGGCCGGCCTCAACATCGCCGAGCGGCGGCTGCCGCAGGATGGCGCGGCACGGCTGCGCTTCTCCCGGTCGGAACTCGATATCCGCGTTGCCACAATGCCAACCCAGCATGGCGAGTCGGCCGTCATCCGCCTTTTGCAGCGCGACCGGGGGCTTCTTGAAATTGCAAAGCTCGGCTTTTCGCCCCAGGACGAAAAAACGGTCCGGCGCCTGCTCGCCCTTCCTCACGGCATGATCATTCTGACTGGCCCCACCGGCAGCGGCAAGACCACGACCCTTGCGACCATGCTCTCGATCCTCAATGAGCCCTCACGCAAGATCCTCACGATCGAGGATCCGGTCGAATATGAAATTCCAGGCATCAATCAATCACAGGTAAAGCCCTCGATTGGCTTGACCTTTGCTGCCGCGATGCGCGCCTTCGTCCGGCAGGATCCGGACGTCATCATGGTGGGAGAGGTCCGCGATCCGGAGACCGCGAGCATCGCAGTGCAGTCGGCTCTGACCGGCCATCTCGTGCTGACGACGCTGCATACCGAGACGGCTGCGGCCGCCGTGCCGCGCTTGCTCGACCTTGGCGTCGAAGGCTTCCTGCTCAAATCGTCGCTGCGGGCGGTGATCGCGCAGCGCCTCGTCCGCATCCTTTGCGACCGCTGCAAGAAGGCGCATGTTCTCAAGGCCGCCGATCTTGCCGCTGATCCGCGCTATCATTCTCTTGGCTTTCAGCCCGGCGAAAGTGTTTATGAGCCCTCTGGCTGCGAGCGTTGCGGCGGGACAGGCTACCGCGGCCGCTGCGGTGTTTTTGAAGTTCTCGAATTGAAAGACGAGCTTTACGAATTCGTGAAGAAGGACGCGGATGGCCGCGCGCTCGATCTTGCAGCGCGCCGCGCCGGCATGGTGACTATGATCGAGGATGCTATTGCCAAATGCCGCGCGGGGATCACTTCGGCCTCCGAAGTCCTTCGCGTGACGACCGTTCGCTAAGCCATGGCAAGTTTCCGCTACCGGGCAATGACCCGCACGGGCGAAGTGGTGAGCGGATCGATTTCGGCGTCGACGGCTGCGGAGGTTGCCGAGCGCGTCGAGTATCTCGGCCTCATCCCCATCGAGACGGTGCGCGACGATGGCGGCAAGGCGGGGGCGGGAATCGATCTGTCTTTTTTCTCGCGCCCGCGCCCGGGCGATGTGACAATCTTCACCGGCGATCTTGCGCTTTTGCTCCGCACCGGCGCGCGCATCAATGATGCGCTCGAGCTTCTCGCTTCGGATGCGGATATCGGGCGGCTGCGCCCGACCGTCTCAAAGATCACCTCGGCCATTCTCGCAGGCGAAAGTTTCGCCGATGCTATCGCCCATCATCCGGCCTTGTTCCCGCCAATGTATGTTGAACTTGCGAGAGTCGGCGAAGCTTCAGGCACGCTCGACCACATTCTGGAGGTCCTTGCCGCCGAGCGGGTCCGCGCCGAAGGGCACCGCCGCCGTTTTACCGACGCTTTGCGCTATCCCGCCTTCGTCTTTGCCGCTGCAGGGGCTGTCCTTCTTTTCTTCTTGACTTTTGTGCTCCCCCAATTCGGCGCCGTTTTGCGCGACTTCAATGCAAAGCTCGACCCGGTCGTCGAAACCTTTCTTTCGCTGTCCGACTTCTTGCAAGAGCATACGGTTCCAGTCTTTGCGGGAATCTTCGCCGCCATCGGCGGCCTATGGGCCATGATGAAGCTTCCCAGGATCCGCGGAGCAATCGTCGATGCCTTCGCGCGCGCGCCGCTTGTCAAGAGAATCTTGGATTTTCACCGCACCTCGGTTTTCTGCCGCAATCTCGGGGTTCTGCTGGCGAGCGGCGTGCCGCTGACGACAACGCTGCGGATTCTTGCCGATCTCATGGCGACGACCGGCCGCTCTGCGGCCTGGGGCCGGGTCGTCGATCTCGTGCGGCACGGGGGAAAGCTCTCCGATGCGCTCGCCAAGACTGAAGCCATTCCGCCGATGGCCATAAGGACCTTGCGGCTTGGCGAGGAGTCTGGCCAGCTGCCGATGCTTGCCCAGCGCATTGCCGAATTTTACGAGGCTAAGCTCGAACGCAGCCTTGACCGCCTCGTCGGCATTGCCGGCCCCGCTGCGATCGTCACGATCAGCATTATTGTCGGCGGTTTGATCGTCTCCGTCATGACCGCTCTGATGTCGGTCAGCCAAGTCGTTGGATAATGAGGACCCGAGAACGATGAGAGTTTCCAAATTCCGTTACGGCAGCTTCCGGCATCGCAGGAAAGACCTGAGGAGAAAAGCGCGCGAGGGCGGATTCACCTTGGTCGAAATCCTCGTTGTCATCACGATCATCGGCCTGATCATGGGTCTCGTGGGGCCAAGAGTGCTGACCTATCTTGGAGAGTCAAAGTCGAAGGCGGCGGCCATCCAAATCCAGAGCTTATCGAGCGCTCTTGATCTTTATTATCTTGACATGGGCCGTTATCCGACATCGGCCGAGGGGCTCGCCGCGCTGGTGCGCCGCCCCGCAGGCGCATCGAGCTGGAATGGCCCCTATCTGAAGAACAATGCCGTTCCCCTCGACCCTTGGGGCCGCCCCTACCGCTATAAGTCGCCTGGCGACCACGGCCCCTACGACATCGTCTCGCTCGGCGGCGACGGCCAGGAGGGCGGAGCTGGCCCGGCCTCCGACGTCAAGAGCTGGGAGCATAAATGACGTCTTTCCGGGAGGAGAGCGGTATCACGCTTCTCGAGATCGTCTGCGTCCTGGCCATCATTGCGATGCTGGCAGCGGTAAGCCTGCCTGCGCTTCCGCGCGGAACCTCGCGCAGTATGCTCGAAGGCTATGTTTTGCAGGCAGCCGCGATGCTCAAGGCAGACCGGAATGCTGCGGTCCGCCGCGGGGCCATAGTGGCAACAGAAGTCAATCCGGTGTCGCGCATGATCCGCTCGGGGGCGACAGGGCGCATCCTGCTCCTGCCGCGGGATGTCGGCTTCCGGGCCATCCTTCCAAGCCAGTGCGGGGGGAGCGTCAGCGGCAGAGCGGTCCAGTTTCTGCCGACCGGGATGTCCTGCGGCGGAACGATTTACTTCACCCGGCCTGGAACAGCTTTGGAGATCCGCGTGACTTGGCTCACTGGCGGAGTGGAAATTGCCCCCAGCAATGTCTTTTGACGATGCAAGGCGCCGCGGCGAGGCGAGCGCGGGATTCACGCTGATCGAGGCTCTTGCCGCCCTTGGCGTCACCGCCATCCTCATAACCGCCATTGGGCTTGTGATGGCGGAGAACGTCCGGGGCTCGCGGAGAATCGCGCAGCATCTCGGACTCCTTTCGACGCTGCGGCTCGTGGAGACCGGGCTTCCCGATCGCGCGGTCCTCGCAAAAGGAAGCCTGGCGGGCGAGATGCAGGGCTTCGCTTGGAGAGTCGATGTTGCGCCTTATCCCGCGATAATCTCCAACCCCCGCGCAGACCGCTTCTGGACGCCCCAGGCGGTTGTCATCACGGTCCGCTCTCCCTCTGGCGGTGAGGTGCAGCTCCAGACCGTGCGCTTGACCGGAAGACCGCCAGGGCAATGAGGCATTCCCGGATTTTTTCATCCTCTGCGCTCTCGAAAGAAAGCGGCTTCACGCTCCTTGAAGCCTTCATCGCCATAGCCCTTATGAGCGTGCTTCTTGGCACGCTGGCAACGGTCACAGGCCACTGGCTGCGCAACTGGAAAGCCGGGCTTGAGCGGGTTCAAGATGCCGATCTGCTAGCGCTCGGCCTTGACCGGATTGCCGCGGACCTTGCGGCGGCGGAGTACGAAGGGCCGGGCGGCGAGAACGCCCGCCCCCTGTTTATGGGGATGCCAGGCTCGGTGACCTTTGTGCGGAGCGCAATTGGCCCAAATGCCGCGCCCGGCCTCGAGTTTGTGCGCCTGGAAATGGCCGATGACGCGCGGGGCCGCGTGCTTGTCCGCCTGCGCGCGCCATTCATGCCGCTAGGCCCTGAGGCAATAAGCAGCGGCGCGGTTGCGTTCGCCAACCCTGTCGTTTTGATCCGCCCGCCGTACCACATCACCTTCGCTTATGCGGGCGCTGACCGTGTCTGGCGGGACACATGGCAAAATGCCAAGCAATTGCCGGACGCCGTGCGCATATCCGTCCGCAATGGCCAGACTGGTGAAATTCTGCCTGCCTCGACAGCCACCCTTCTCAATGTGAATGCCCCACCCCAGGCCGCGGCTGGAAATCCGGCCGCGTCTGCCGCGAGCGACAATACGGGCGATTCGCGATGATGCGCTTCTTTCGCAGTCCGGGCACGATCCTGACCGGAGGCGGCAAGGCCCGCCCCCGCGGCAATAGCGGCTTCATCCTCGTCACCGTTCTTTGGATTTTCGCTGCCTTGGCGGCGCTTGCCTCGCTTTATGCCGTTTATCTCGGCAATACGGCGGCCGCCGCGCGCAGCTATGATGCAAGGCTCCAGCTCCGCGGCCTGGTGACGGCCGGTGTCGAACTCACGGCCTACCAGCTCATCGGCTATGATGATGCATCGCGGCCAACGTCGGGCGCCTTCGACTTCCGGCTCGGCCGGTCCCAGGTGCATGCCGAGTACCGCTCCGAAGGGGCGCGGATTGATCTGAATGCCGCGCCAAAGGCGCTGCTCGCCGGTCTTTTCACCGTGCTTGGCGCCAAGCCTGACGAGGCAAACTCCTTTGCAGACCGCATTGTTGCTTGGCGGTCCAAAGCGGCGGATGGGCGTCAAAGACCCGAGGCGGAAGCCTACCGGGCAGCGGGGCTTCCTTACGGGCCGCGGGAAGCGCCTTTTCTAAACACAGCCGAGCTCCGGCTCGTCCTTGGTTTGCCGCCTGCGCTTGTAAACGCTGCGCTTCCTTTTTTGACAATCTACAACGGCCGGGCTGAGATCGATCCCAATGAGGCGCCGCCGCAGGTTGTCGCTGCCGTGCCAAAAATGAATCCGGGCTTGATGTCCGACATTCTGAGGCTGCGCGATCCGCGCAAGCCGCAGGCAGTGATGGGACTGCTTGGCGAGGCGCGGGCGAGCTTTGCAGTCGGCGCGCGGAAAGCGACCCGCGTTCTCTTGCACATTATCCTTGACACCGGGCGGCCGGTCGACGCCGATGTGGTTTTCGTCATCGCCGATAACAGCCCTGATCCCTACCGCATTGCCGCTTGGCACGATACTCTCGACGGCACCTTCTAAGCGCAGGCGGCATAAGGAGATGGCATGAACTCCATCCAGGATGTGGTTGACGCCGTTTTGCGCTGGATCGGCCGCGTTGCCGAAACGGTCGTTGAGGGGCGTGAATGCTTCCGGCCGCGGCGCCTTGTCCAGCTCCTGGAGCAGCAGGACGGAACTTTCCTGCTGCGCGAAGCTTCATCCGGCGAGGATGCTGCGGCAGAAGGGCTCGTCCTGAAAATTGCTGATGGAAGGGCGGAGACCGCAGAAGCTTCCAAAGCTGCGGAGGCCTTGCGGGGCGCCCAGGCCGAAATCATCTTGCAGCCAAGGCGCAGCCTCGTCCGGCTGCTCGAGCTGCCCCGCCGCGCGTCTGAGTTCCTTGATGGCATTGTGCGGGCGCAAATCGACCGGCTGACGCCTTGGACGGCTGCCAATGCAGCCTTTGGCTGGCATCCTGCGCCCGCAGATGCCGGCGGCGAACGGATGGCGGTCACGATCGCCGCGACGGCGCGCCCAGCCATCGAGCCGCTGGTAAATGCGGTAGCCGGTCTCGGCGCCGGTCTGATCCGCGTTTATGCCACCCTCCAGGAGCCTTTGCCGGATACGGCCACAATCAAGATCTATGAGCGCAAAACTGGCCGCGAGGTTGAGCTGAAGCGGACACGGCGCATTTTGACGGGCCTCTTCGCCGCGGCCGCTTTCGCCGCTCTCGTTTCGGTTGCTGCGAGCATCTACGCTGGCGGCGCGATCCAGTCCCGCCGGGACGATGTCACAGCCCGGATTGCCGAGATAAGGGCCAAGCTGCAGCCTGGCCCGGATGCCGCCTCCGAAGCTGCCGCTGGCCTCGAGCGCAGAAAGCACGAAGCGCCATCAAGCGTTATCGTGCTTGAGGCTCTCTCCCGCATCCTTCCAGACGATACCTATCTCACCGAGTTGCGGATCGCCGGAAACAAACTGCAAATCATCGGATTGACGCGGGATGCATCCTCCTTGATCAGGCTCATCGAGCAGACCCCTTATTTCCGCGAGGCGACTTTTTTCTCCCCCACAACCCGGACACCGGCTGAGACGCTCGAGCATTTTTCCATCGAAGCCCAAATCCAGCCTGTATATACGCCAGGACTATGATCGGCCTCTTACCCCGCATCGAGCAGTTCCGTTGGCAGCTCAACAGAGCCCGCGCTGCCGAGCTCTTGGCTTATATTCTTGTGACCGCTGTTTTTTTCTTAATCTCCTGGCTGGCGCTATCGAGCTTGGCGGGGGATTATGAAGATTATGCTTCGGCCGCGGAAATGCTTGCCCGGCTTGAGAGCCGCAATCCGGCAGGAGCGGCTTCCGGCACTGGCGCCCGTCTGCAAGGCTCACCCTTCATTGAAGGCCCGACGCTCACCATCGCTGGCGCCGCGCTTCAGAGGCGCGTGGCCGATGCCATTGAAAAGGCCGGCGGAAATCTGCTGTCCTCGCAGGTCGATTTTCAAGGCCCGCATGAGAGGCCGGGCTATGTGGGCCTTTCCGTGAGCTGCGAGATCGAGCAGAATGGGCTGCAGCAATTGCTTTATGACCTGGAAACGGGTATGCCTTTTCTTTTCATCGAGCAACTCGTCGTACAAGTGCCCCAATCGGCGGGCCTTATCGGCGCGGAGACGGGTCCCGCGCGGATGCGCCTGCAAATCGATGTCTCAGGGCAATGGCAGGGGGCTAAATGATTGGGCGTTACGCTTGCTTGATCCTGGCGGCGGGACTTTTCATGCCGGGCTTCGCGCATGCCGCGGCTGAGATTGATCTTGCCGCTGAGCCTGATCTCGCTGCTTCGGACGGGCTTTCCGGCGCCGCGGCGGAAACCGTCCAGGGAGAGAATGCGCCCCAGGCGGCCGCACTGACAGCACCTTTAAATGCAGCGCCTTCAGAGAAAGGCGCAGAAGCCAATCCCCTTTGGAGTGTGCCGCTCAGCGCGCTCACTGCCACGAAGGAACGGCCGGTTTTCTCGCCTTCCCGGCGGGCGCCGCAACCGACAGCGGAGCCTGAGCCGCTTGCGGATGCAGAGCCGCCCCCGCCTCCGCCGCCCGAAGCCGAGACCCCCTCCTTGACGCTCGTTGGAACCGTCATCAACGAGCCGGAAAGCATCGCGATCATCCACGACGATAAGACGAACACGACTGTCCGTGTCCACACGGGGGAATCGGTCTCAGGCTGGGTCTTGGTTTCAGTTGAGCCAGGAACGATGACCCTTGAGAAGAACAGCCAGACAGCAACGGTCACGATGCCCCCGCTTGGCGCGGCGCCGCCGCAGGGGCCGATGATGTCGCAAGCCGACCAGTCGAGCGGGGCTTTCTAAACCGCCCTCTCTCCTCGAATTTCCGCTAAAACGCGCTCAGCGCGGATCAAGTTCGCGCTCATGAGCGAAGCTCCGGCGCGCAACGGCGCAGATGAAGATACGTCAGCCGCGGCTCAGCCGTTTGCATTTGAGCACACCATCTGATACCGCAAGCGCAGCGTTTGGAGGATGGCTGGTCAACTCTCTTTTTTCTTTCTGGGCGGCACTTCCGGCGCCAAAAATCTCTCAAAATGAATGGGGATGCTATGTTCAAGCAAATCCTATCGGCAGGCGCCGCTTTGCTATTGGCTGCGCCAGCCATAGCGCAAGCGCCTGCGCCCCGGATCACGGTTCCAGCAAGCTGCGCCAATGGCGGGCTGTCCGCTGCTGACTACAAGCTTTTCAAGGCCGCTCTTGCGGCGGCGGTGAAAGTTCAGCCTGCCAATGGCGGTCTTGCCTTCAACATGTGGGCAAGCCTTGTCGCTAATGACGGGACCGTTTGCGCCGTTGCGTTTTCTGGCGAGAAATTCACGGACCAATGGCTCGCGAGCCGGGTCATCTCCGCGCAGAAGGCTTTCACCGCCAACAGTTTGAGCTTGGGCAAAGTTGACGGCGCCAGCGACAAAGGAGCTCTAGCTCTCTCGACGGCGAATCTCTATTCGGCAGTTCAGCCAGGCGGCAGCCTCTATGGCCTGCAGCACAGCAACCCTGTCGCTCCGGCGGGCGCCTATGGCGATACAATCGCAGGCGGCGCCTATCAAGGCCCTGCGGTTCCTCCCGCCGCGGTCTATGGCACGCAGAACGATCCCATGGTCCGGCAGATCATTGGCGGCATCAACGTCTTCGGCGGCGGCCTCGCGCTCTATGCAGCAACAGGCAAAGTGGGCGGCGTCGGGGTCAGCGGCGATACATCCTGCACCGATCATATGGTCGCCTGGCGCATCCGCCACATCTTGAACCTCGACCTTCTAAAGACCGCGGGCATCGCTGGCCCCGCGTCGCTTTTTGCAGGCGATCCAAATCATCCCGACAATATCATCTTTGATATCACGCCAAATCCTTCGGGCGGAACAGGGATCAGCAAAAGCGGATTTGGGCATGCGACCTGCCTCAACACGCCAAATCCGAAGGCTCTCCCGCCCGTTCAGTAATACTGGGCTCTGGAAGCGAGCCGCAGCGCTTTGATGCGGCTCTGCCACAAGCGGGAATCAGCGGTTTGCTGCTTTTCCGTTTTCTCCTTAAGTGCACGCTGCCAGGTGAGACGCAATGGGCAGATTTTACGCCGCAGCCCTCATGCTTCTGATTGCTTGGCCAGCCGCTGGGCAGGATGCTCTGACGCCTCCGCCTGGCGCGCGCAAGCTCTTCGAGGCCCGGGCAGCGGGCGTGCAGGTCTATGTTTGCCAGGAGAAGAGGGCAGGCGAGGAGGGCCAAACCAGCTTCGCATGGGAACTGGCTGGACCCGACGCTGCGCTTTTTAGTGAGGATGGCCTGCCGCTCGGGCGGCATGCCAAAGGACCAAGCTGGACCCTCAACGACGGCTCCTCGGTCACGGCGCAGCTCATCGCAAAGGCGCCTGCGCCGGCTCCCGGCGCCATCCCCTGGCTTTTGCTCAAGGTCACCGCGCACGAGGGGAAGGGCCGCCTCGACGGGGTGAGTTTCATCCGGCGCGTGGAGACTTCCGGCGGCATGGCCCCGGATGGCGGCTGCGGCGCTTCCCGCCGCGGCGAGACGGAGCGGGTCCCCTACACCGCGGTTTATCAATTTTACGGGCCGTAAGGTTTCTTTGACCCTAGGGGCGGATTTAGCTGGGAAAGCCCTGGCCTGCCTCGCCACAATCGAACAATTTTATGACGATGCGAGAGGAAATGAGCTATTTCCTGCCGGAGTCTTCGCGCGGATCGAACGCAGCGGAAAAATTCTGCGCCCAGGGAGGCGGCCCTTATGGCAAGAGCGATTGTTGGCATCATCGGCGGGTCGGGCGTCTACGATCTGCCGGGACTCGAAGCGATTAGAGAAGAGCGGATTGAGACGCCTTGGGGAGTGCCCTCGGACGCTCTGCGCTTCGGGCGCATTGGAAACACGGAAACGGTCTTCCTTCCCCGGCATGGGCGCGGCCACCGCCTGTCGCCATCGGGCATCAACTACCGGGCCAATATCGACGCTTTGAAACGCGCGGGCGTCACGGACATCATCTCGGTCTCGGCCTGCGGCTCTTTCAAGCCGGAGATTTACCCGGGGGTCTTTGTCATCGTCGATCAGTTCATCGACCGCACCTTTGCGCGCGAGAGCTCATTTTTTGGAAACGGCTGCGTGGCGCATGTCTCCATGGCCCATCCCGTCGCGCCTCTTTTGCAGCAGCGTCTCGTTGAGGCGGCCAAAGCCGAGAAGATCCCTTTCGTGAGCGGAGGGACTTATGTCTGCATCGAAGGCCCGCAATTCTCCTCGCTCGCCGAATCTCTCGCTTACAAGGCCGCGGGCGGCGATGTCATCGGCATGACGGCCATGCCCGAAGCCAAGCTCGCCCGCGAGGCCGAGATTTCCTATGCCACGGTTGCGATGGTCACCGACTACGACTGCTGGCATCCGAAGCATGAGAATGTCGATGTGGCCTCGGTCCTGAGAGTCATCGAGGCCAATGCCGGCAATGCGGCAAAGCTCCTGGCGCGGGTCTTGCGTGAGTTTCCAGCCGAGCATGAGCCATGCCCCATGGGCTCGGACCGGGCGCTCGACCATGCCGTGCTCACGGCTCCAGAGGCTCGCGATCCCGGGCTGATGAAGAAGCTCGATGCGGTCATGCGGCGGGTGAGCCAGAAATGAGCCTCGCCCTCAAGGACAAGATCCGCAGCATCCCGGATTACCCTAAGCCCGGCATCATGTTCCGGGACATCACGACGCTTTTAGGCGATCCCCGGGCCTTCCGCCGGGCCGTGGACGAGCTGGTGCAGCCCTGGGCCGGGACGAAGATTGACAAGGTCGCCGGGATCGAGGCGCGCGGCTTTATCCTGGGCGGGGCGGTCGCGCATCAGCTCTCAGCGGGCTTCGTGCCAATCCGAAAGAAAGGAAAGCTGCCGCACAGCAAGGTCTCGATTGCCTACTCGCTCGAATACGGCCTCGATGAGATGGAGATGCATGACGATGCGGTTGGCCCCGGCGAGCGGGTGATCCTTGTAGACGATCTCATTGCGACGGGAGGCACGGCAGAAGGCGCGGTGAAGCTTTTGAAGAAGATCGGCGCTAATGTGGTGGCAGCCTGCTTCGTGATCGACCTGCCGGATCTTGGCGGGGCGAAGAAAATCGAGGCGCTTGGCGTGCCGGTCCGGACGCTCATGTCCTTCGAGGGGCATTGAGAACAAGAAAAACCCAGGAGGGCTCAGCGGTTGAGGCTGCCGCCCGGCGGCGGCAGAAAAGGCAGAGCGATTCAGCAACTGGGAGATCTTGCCAGAATCTCCCGCGCCCGCGCCGCGTCCTTATTCATTTGCGCGATAAGCGCGTCAGCCGACTCGAATTTCTCCTCCGGCCTGATCCAGCCAATGAACCGAACCTCGATAAACGCGCCATAAAGGTCCCCCGAAAAATCAAACAGGAAGACTTCGAGAAGCGCGCGGCCATTGTCGAAGGTCGGGCGGCGGCCATAGCTTGCCACCCCATCGTATTCTCTCTCTCCAATCGCCACGCGCACGGCATAGACGCCATGGCGCAGGCGGCAGCTCGGGTCGGGCAGGAGGTTGGCCGTCGGAAAGCCCAAGGTGCGCCCTCGCTCCTGCCCATGGATGACCTTGCCCATGATGGCAAAGGGGTGGCCGAGCAGCCGCGCGGCGCGCTCCGCATCCCCGGCCTCGAGGGCAGCGCGGGCCGCCGTGGAGGATGCGGGCTCGCCGCTCCCGCCCTCCTCCGCCGGGACCCGCGGCACGATCTCAACGGCAAGCCCATGCCGCTTGCCGGCTTCGCGCAAGAAGTCCGGCGAGCCGGCGCGGTTCGCGCCGAAATGGAAATCATAGCCCGCGACGATCGCCCGGAGCCCCAGGCGGCGGGCGAGGACCTCAGAGATGAAGCTTTCGGCAGGAAGATTAGCGAGCGCCTTATCGAAGGTCACGACGATCATGCCGTCAAGGCCGAGACGCTCCAGTATTTTCGCCTTGGCGTCTTGTGGCGTCAGGCGGAAGACAGTGTTCGGGCCTTTGAAAACATCGGCCGGATGCGGCTCGAAGGTGAGGACCGCCGACGGCGCGCCGAGGCACTTGGCGAGATCCTGGGCGCGCCGGATCACGGCTAGATGGCCGCGGTGGACGCCATCAAAGTTCCCAATGGCGGCGACCGCCCCTGCAAGGCCCGGCGGGGGCGCTGCCGGATCGGCGGCGATAACGAAGGTTTTGCCGGAAGAGTAAGCCAATGGAGCCTAACCATGGGATTCCGCCTCAAGGCGCGGGCGGAACGCCGGAGCGGGCGGAAACTGCATGGGAGAGGGCGCTGCGTCAAGGCGCGGCGGCGCCTCCTTCGGGCCTCGTGCTGCCTGGACGGCTTACCACATAAGCTCCGGGATTGCGGCCGTTGGAGCAAAATCAGCGCCTTCCAGAAACTGCCGGAAAGCGGCGCGGTCAAGCGCCGCATCCCGCTCGCCATGCAGCTCCTTGCGGTGAATGCCCGAGGTCACAAAGAGGCTGTCAAAGCCTTGGATCTCTGCCCCTTTGATATCGGTGCGCATGGCATCGCCTATGACGAGGATCTTCGCGCGGCCATGCTCGCCTGCGCTCTCCCCAACAAGCTCCAGCGCCCGCTCATAGATCGGCGCAAAAGGCTTGCCCGCATGAACGACTCTTCCCCCAGCCGCGGCATAGCGCTCGGCGATGGCTCCCGCGCAATAGAAAAGCTTGCCGCCATCCTCCACCACAATGTCCGGGTTTGCGCAGATCATCTCGAGGTTTCTGGCGCGCATCGCGGACAAGATCGCGTCATAGTCTTCGGGAGTCTCGCGGAAGGGATCGGCCAGGCCGATGCAAAGGACGAATTGCGCCTGCTTCAGCGGCACGATTTGCGGCGGCCTGCCGGTCAGCGCCTGAACTTCTTCAAAAAGGGCCGTCTCACTGGAAGGGCCAATGGGGAAGAGCCCAGCGCCCGCGCGCCCGATGAGAAAGGACACAGTGATGTCGCCTGAGGAGACGATCGCGTCATAGGCGTTGCGGGGAAAGCCGAGAC
>DASRYK010000142.1:0-8241 GCA_035687205.1 Methylocella sp.
TTCCGCTGCGCAACTACCTCGATCCCTCCGATCCCGCCATGAATGTGGCCGACAGGGCTGAATTTCTGGCGCTTTTGAGCGGGCGTAAATCGGTGAGCTTCGCGGGGCACACCCACACGACAGAGCATCATTATTTTGCCCAGGCGGAGGGTTTCATGGGGCCAAAGCCGCACCACCACCATGTGCTGACCGCCGTCTCAGGCTCATGGTGGAGCGGGCCGCTCGACCGCCGGGGCATCGCCTCAGCCGACAGCCGCGATGGCACACCGCACGGGTTCCATATCCTCTCGATCGATGGCGATTCCTATACGACTCGCTTTGTTCCAGCCAATGAGCCTGATGCCCGGCAGATGCGGATCAGCCTTGATGCGGATTTCCATTTCGGCAAAGATATTTTCCGCGATTTCCGCGCCGGGCAGCTTCGCGCCCCGCCTCTGCGCAAGGATCAGCTCGGCTCTGCGATGCTCGTCGTCAATGTGTTCGACGGCGGCCCAAAAACCGAGGCCGAATTCACGATTGGCGGCCTTAGCCCTTTGCCGATGAAGCAGCAAGCGCGGCCTGATCCTTTTGCCGAGGAAGTTTTCGCCCGCAACAAAGAGACGGTCAAACCCTGGGTCAAGGCTGAGCCTTCCTCGCATATCTGGACTGCCCGCCTGCCGGGCTCCCTGGAGGCTGGGGCCTATGCGATTGACGTGCGCGCCACGGACGAATATGGCCGGGTCCATCACGGGCGGATGGTCCTGGAGGTTGTGGCTTAATCCGCCATGCAGGGCCCTGGGCCGGGCTGCTGGCGCTTGCCGTTTCTGGGCCAATGCCGCGGGCCGGTATGGCGTGCGAGCGCCGGGGCGATGCTCCACCGCTTAAATCCAGCACTGGCCTAAAGCCCAAATCCGTGCCAATGGAAGCGGCCTCATGCTGGCCAGGAAAAAGAGAAGGTCAAATCATGCGCGTCTATTACGATTCCGATGCCGATATCAATCTGATCAAAGGCAAGAAAATCGCAATCATCGGCTACGGAAGCCAGGGCCATGCGCATGCTTTGAATTTGCGGGATTCGGGCGTCAAGGAGATCTGCATCGCCCTGCGCGAGGATTCGGCGAGCGCCAGGAAGGCCGAGGCTGTGGGGCTCCCCGTCAAGTCGGTTGCCGAAGCGGCGCGCTGGGCGGATGTTGTGATGATGCTGGCGCCGGACGAGCTGCAGCGTGACATCTATCGTGATCATCTCAACTTCAATTTGAAGGAAGGCGCGGCCTTGATGTTCGCGCATGGCCTCAACATCCATTTCAATTTGATCGAGCCGCGCGGCGACCTCGATGTGCTGATGGTCGCTCCGAAGGGGCCTGGCCATACGGTGCGGTCCGAATATAAGCGCGGCGGCGGCGTGCCCTGCCTGATCGCGGTCGCACGCAACCCTTCGGGAACCGCGCATGACCTTGCGCTCTCCTATGGCGCAGCGATCGGCGGGGGGCGTGCTGGGCTCATTGAGACGACCTTCCGGGAGGAGTGCGAGACCGATCTTTTCGGCGAGCAGGTTGTTCTTTGCGGCGGTCTCGTCGAGCTTATCCGAAACGCCTTCGAGACGCTCGTCGAGGCGGGCTATGCGCCGGAAATGGCCTATTTCGAGTGCCTGCATGAGGTGAAGCTCATCGTCGATCTCATCTATGAGGGCGGGATTGCGACGATGAATTACTCGGTCTCGAACACGGCCGAATATGGCGAATATGTCACCGGGCCGCGCATCGTGACGCCTGAAACCAAAGCCGAGATGAAGCGGGTTTTGCACGACATTCAGACGGGCCGGTTCACGCGTGAATGGATGCTTGAGAATCAAGTCAACCAGACATCCTTCAAAGCCATGCGGGCAAGGTCGGAAGCGCATCCAATCGAGGCAGTGGGCGCAAGGCTGCGCGCAATGATGCCTTGGATCGGCGCGAGCAAGCTCGTCGATAAGGAGAGGAATTAGGGCTCTCCCCGGGAAGGGGCCGGGGAGGGCGGTGCTATCGAGAAGCCCTGATTAATTGCCGCAAACATCTGGTAAAAGCCTGAGAGCACAACAATCTCGATAAGCCCCTTTTGGCCCCATTGCGCAAGAGCTTGCTCTTGCAGCCCGTCCGGAACGGGCTTCCAAGACATGGTATGCGCGAGAATGGCGCGGAGCAGGGCGTAAGGATGGGGCAGCGCCGCTGTTTCGCGGGCAGCGATGCTGCCGATCACATCCTGGGAGAGACCGGCGGCGAGCGCATGCTGCACATGATCGTGCCATTCATAGGCAGCGCCAGTTTCCTCTGCCACGGTTAGAACGATGAACTGATAGGCGCTGCGCGGCAGCACGCCTTCGAATTTCAAAAAGTAACCAAGCTCCTCGATCCGCTCTGCGAGATCAGGGTGGTTGAGGAGCGCGAGATAAGGCCCGCCAAATCCGGCGCCGCGCGCCTTGCGTTTTTCTGAGAGCTTTGCAAACAGCGCTTGGCCCTTGGCATCGAATTGCGATGGGTCCATGGGAAGCACGCTCATGGCGGTTCCTTCTCTCCTGCCGCGCGCCGGCGTTATTCGTGGTAGGTCCAAGCCCTTTTGCCTGCGATGAAGTCATAGACCGGCGTTGGGCAGTCTTTTTCTGTTTTCACATCGACAACTGCCGGGCCCTTGGCAGCCAGCGCCTGCGCAAAAACGCCTTCGAGCTCAGAAGAGTTATGAACGGTGAATCCGCTCGCGCCGAGCGCCTCCCCAAATCCTGCCCAGTCATGATCGGGAATACGCGTGAGCTCGGCGGGGATGGCGCCATATTCGCGGGCGCGCAGCCAGACATTGCCGAGCGCAGCATTGTTCAGCACCACAAAAACAATGGGTAGCGAATAGCGCGCGGCAGTTTGCACCTCGATCCCATGCATCTGCATGCAACCGTCTCCAGTGATGACGGCAACTCTGTGGTTTGGCCTTGCGCATTGCACGCCAATCGCCGCAGGCACCGCCCAGCCCATCGGCCCGAGGTTCGTGGCCGAAATATAGCTGCGGGGATCGTAAGCCTCCCAGTAGTGGCCGGCAAAGGCGCGGTGCGCGCCGGAATCGACGAGCAAAATGCCGTCGCGCGGAAAGATTTTGCGAAGCGCCGTGATCGCGGCGGCAGGGTGAATGAGCTGTCTATCCGCGTCAGACTCTTTGGAGCTGTAGAGGCGCGGCTCCTTCTTGATCCCAGCAAGCCATGCGCGCCGCTCCGCGATGCCATTATTGAGCGAAGGGATGAGCGTTTCCGCCCTTTCCAGCATCAGCTCAAGAAACGCGAGACAGCTCCCAGAAACGGCATGAGCCGGAATGCTATGCGCGGTGAGCTCGCTCATCGCGGTATTGACATGGATGATGGCCGTTCCGGACTCCGCCTGGCCACGTAAGGACCAATGCATCGTGTCCCGCTCGTTGAAGCCCGAGCCGAGCACAATGATGATATCTGCCTTTCCGTCAAGGACAGCTGCCGTCGCATGGCGGGTGCCCGCATAGCCGAAAACCCCAAGGGAGAGCTCATGATCCTCCGGGAAGATTCCCTTGGCGCGCAGCGTCGCCGCAACGGGGATCGACCAGCGCTCTGCGGCTGCCCGCAGCAGAAAAGCCGCTTCATCATGCTCGACGCCAGCCCCTGCGAGGAAGACCATTCTTGGCCGGGCCGCCTGCCCGATTTTTTCAAAGACTCGCATAGCGGCGGCAGCATCAAGGGGAGCAAGCCTGCTGAAGAAATCGAACACCGGAGCGTATCTTGCTGCGCATTCGCCCGTCAGGACGTCCTGAGTCAGGGACAAATGCACAGGCCCCAGAGGATGTGACCACATGGCGGTAAGAGCGCGGCTGAGCCAATGATGAAGGCTGCGGGGGCTCGTGACCGTCACCGACAAGCGCGTCAGCGGCTTCATCACTGCTGTGTCATTGAGCGTCGCCTGGCTTGCATCTTGGAATGCGCCAAGCCCCTCCATATCCACCGGAACCTCGCCGCTCATCACAAGCAGCGGGGAAAAATCCGTTTTCGCCGCGGCAACCGCCGTTGCCATGTTGCAGAGGCCAGGGCCGCCTATGCCCAGCGCGGCGCCAAAACGGCCGCTCGCCCTTGCATAGCCATCCGCCATATAGGCAGCCCCGCCCTCATGCGCGGCCACAATGGGCTGCAATTTCTCCTGCCGCGCAAGCGCTGGAAGAAAAGGATCGACAAGCCCGCCCGGGACCAGAAAGAGATGGGTGAGGCCCTCCTGCGCGAGAGCATCCAAAATGAAATCGCATCCCGTGGTCATGAGCCGCCCTCGCGCTGCTGGCGCAAGGGATAGCAGATTCGGGCGTTACGGCGAAATGGGGAAATCCGCAACGTCAGGATCACGGGCTCGCCGCGCAGGCCCTCACGCACACTGGGAAAACGCCCTTTGCTTCTCTGCGGCGCCTGGGAGACTTTTTCTTGAGAAAGATGGCGGGATGATGCGCTGCCCATGCCGGCAAGAGCGATGGGCAGAAGCCGCTGCCTCGATGGGCTCACGTTGCCAGGAGAGGATCACCATGTATATATTCATGTCCATGCTATGGAGGCATGAATGAGCTTGGCGACGCAGAGATTGATCGTTCCGATCTCGGCCAAAGACAAGGCGCGGGTGGAGCGGAAGGCGGCTAAGGCGGGTAAGATTTCCACCGCCGAATTCGTCCGGCGGGCCGCGCTCAATTACGAGCCTGCCGATCAAGAGGCTGAGGCAGAGCTGCGAGCGCTTGCCTCGCGCTTCGAAGAGCTTCACGCGGCTACCCTTGCTCAACTCGACCGCACGGATGCTGCTCTTGACGCAGCGCTTGCTTATTTCAAACGGAAACGCGCGTGAGCGGCATTGGCGATGCCTTGAAGGCGATCAAGAAAGCCATATTGCTCGAGGAGCGGATCACGAGCCAGAGCAGAAAGCTCGAGGAGCTAGCGCAAAACGTCGTCGAGATGGACAAACGGCTCTCGGCACTCGAAGGCCGCATGGAGGGCTTTCTTGCGGCGGCATCGGCCTTTGGGGTGAGAAGCAGGCAAAAGGCGAAGGTCATCGAGGCCGCACAACACAGCCGGCCAAATGAGCCGCCAGGGCGGAAAAGCTGAACGAACGCCGGGGGCAGGGCGCAAGGCTGCTGCCAAAGAGCCCTGCCAGTCCAGCGGGGCCGCTTGCGCATGCGTTGATATGCGCGGTGGCGGATGTGTTGAAGCTGCCGGGCGCCCGTCCCCCGCAGCTTACGTTCCCGGACGGCGTGTCCTGGCCGCCCAAGCACTATGCCGGAGGCGCATTGCTGCAAGCTCTTCAACCGCTGCGTTATCCGAGAACCGCTTGTTCGAGGCGGAGCAGGCTTTCGAGCGGGCCAGAGGCGACGATCACATCATGCGCCTCGATCTTTGTTCCGGGAGACGGCGCAGGCTTGCGCTGCCCTGAGCGGATGAGCGCTGTGACGCTCACGCCGTTCAAACCGGCCTCGCTCAGGGAGCGCCCGATCGCCAGGCTATCCGGAGGAACCGCGATTGACCGCAGGCCGCAGACGTCCGCTTCTTCAACCTCGTCCGCCGCCTCCTCGCCCCGGAAGCACTGCCGCATCAAGCGATAATGCGCAGCCGCTGACACAAGATCATGGCTGGGACCGCGACGCCAAAAAGCAGCAGGACAGCACGAGTGTTTCCATAAAAGGGCGCCTTTAACCGGGCCGTCGAGAGCAATCCATTATTGCTTCCATGCATTAATTCTCGAGCCGGCAGCCCGCCTCTTTTCGCGCTGGGGCATGAGGAGCCTGGAGGCTTCGAGGCGTGTCCGCTATTGCCCCTTAGCCGTAATAAGCGTGATCACCGCCCGCCACGGGCTGTCAGCTCGGCTCAATTCAGCCATCCGGCGGCTGCAAATCACGGCTCTTTGATCGCAGTAATTGAATTGTCAGGGGCAGGTTTAATCATTCGGGGCTTGGCCCGGTTCATCCCCCTTGCTCCTTCTGCGGAGCCGTAGCGGCGCCCATGATGGGCGTCAAAGCAAGCGGGCAGGCTCGTCGCTCCGCGCCGGTTTCACTGCATTTCTATGAGCTTTTTCGCCGCGCGCGGCGCGAAATAGGTAAGGATCGCATCGGCTCCCGCGCGCTTCAAGGCCGTGAGGCTTTCGAGCATGGCTCGATCGCCATCGAGCCAGCCGTTTCCCGCCGCGGCCATGATCATCGCATATTCGCCTGAGACCTGATAGGCGAAGGTGGGCATGCCGAAGCGCTCCTTCACGCGGCGGATGATATCGAGATAAGGAAGCCCCGGCTTTACCATTACGATGTCTGCGCCTTCCTCGATGTCCTGCGCGGCCTCGCGCAGCGCCTCATTGGAATTGGCCGGATCCATCTGATAGGTGCGTTTGTCGCCAGTAAGGGTCGCGCTCGAGCCCACCGCATCGCGGAAAGGGCCGTAGAAGGCCGAGGCATATTTCGCAGCATAGGAGAGGATCTGAACGTCCTCGAAATTCTCCGCGTCAAGGCCTGCGCGGATTGCGCCCACCCGTCCATCCATCATGTCGGAGGGAGCAATGATATCCGCGCCGGCCCGCGCCTGGTTCAGCGCCTGCTGCACAAGCACAAAAACTGTCTCGTCGTTCACGATTCTCCCGCCGCGCAAAATCCCGTCATGGCCATGGCTCGTGTAAGGGTCGAGCGCGACATCGGTGATAATCCCGATCTCCGGGACTTCTCGCTTGATCGCGCGGCAGGCGCAGCAGATGAGGTTTTCCGGGTTGAGCGCTTCGCTGCCCGTCTCATTGCGCAGGCCGGGGTCCGTATAGGGAAAGAGCGCAAGCGCAGGGATTTTGAGCCCGGCCGCCTCGGCCGCCGCCCGGACGGCTTCGTCGATGGAGAGCCGCTCGACGCCCGGCATCGAGGCCACAGGCTCGCGGAGCCTCTCGCCCTCCCGGATGAAAATTGGCCAGATGAGGTCATCCGCTTGAAGTGAGGTCTCGCGGACGAGTCTGCGCGCCCATTCCGCTTTGCGGTTGCGCCGCAGCCTTGAGCGGAGGCTCAGCTTTCCAGGCGCGCGCAACGTTTCCTCAGGCGCATTGGGCCCGGGGAAGCGCTGCGCGTTTTGGGAAAAGGGCCAGACCATGGGGGTGCTCCATGTTGCGATGCCGGGCTCTTAATACAGGCCGCGGGAGCGCTTTCAAGCACCGCGGAATGGCCCCTTTGTTACTGGCTCGGAGACCCCGAGAGCATATCGCGCGCCCGCATGACATCTGCAGGATCATGCCCGGCACTGGCGGCGAAGGCGAGAAGCAGAGGCTCGTCGCTTGCCAGATAGTCGAGGATCGCGCCAAGAAAGCATGGCTCCCGCGCCGCCGCCCGCAGGGTCCCAAGGGTGAGGCCCGAGAGCGCCATGAATCTTTCGAGCCGCGGGGGATCTGCCGCGAGATAGGTCAAAGCTTCGGCCGCCATCGCGCCGGCCTCGTCAAGCTCAAGCCGCTGCCTCCGGGATGGTGATTTAATTTTGGAAATTTGCATTATAACGGCCTTCCCTTTCCCATTGGCCTTCTCCGTTCACGGCATCTGCGGCATAGGCCGCGCGGGTACGTCGCCATGCAAAAAACGATTCTGATCGTTGAAGACAATGAATTGAACATGAAATTGTTCAACGATCTTCTCGAGGTCCATGGCTATAAGACCTTGCAGACCCGCAGCGGCACGGAGGCTCTGGAGCTTGCTCGCAGCCACAAGCCCGACCTGATCTTGATGGATATCCAGCTCCCCGAGGTTTCGGGGCTTCAGGTAACGCAATGGATCAAGGAAGATCAGAGCCTGCGTCATATTCCGGTGATTGCGGTCACGGCCTATGCGATGAAGGGGGACGAGGAGAAGATCCGGGCGGGCGGCTGCGAAGCCTATCTCTCGAAGCCGATCTCAATTGTGAAATTCCTCGAAACGGTGCGGGCCTATCTCGGTGAGTGACGGGAGCCTCTGCTGCAGGAGCGTGGGAAGGGCTGCCGCGGGAAGGGGATTCACGAAAATTTAGCTTTCGCCCGGCTAGAAGGCGATTGCAATTTCTGCCGCTTGCGGGTTAATTAACGTAGCCGGGTAGTGTCTATCTGGCGGCGCGACTGGCTCCCCGAAAAAAGCCATGCGCGTGGCCGTGCGTATTGCGATGCGTCTTCGGCGTAACCTTCAGATACCCTGCGGAGTGCTCGGGTCCGCCGCATCTCCTGGGTCCGTAGGGTTGGCCGGCGCGCAGATGGTTTAGGAGTGGCCTCCTCG
>DASRYK010000143.1:0-3878 GCA_035687205.1 Methylocella sp.
AGTCGCCAAACCCCGCCGCTTCTGGCCGCACGCTGATCTGGGCATGCTTTGCAAGAAACGCCTGCTCGATGCAGCCGGGCGAAAAGAAGAGCCATTGCAGATAGCGCCCGCGTGAGGGATCTCCAAGCGGGGGCGCAAGACCTGCCTTGGGAACTGCCTCCGCAACATAGGCGCAGATCGCGCCCGATTCCGAAACCGATACCAAGCCATCCGTGAGCGCTGGCACTTTGGCCATTGGGTTAATCGCGCGGAAGGCCGCAGTTTTCTGCTCGCCAGTAGAGAGATTGAGCCTAATGCCCTCATAAGGCTCACCTGCCTCTTCAAGTATCCAAAGCGCGCGCAGCGAACGCGTGCGGGGCGCCCAGTATAGCTTCATCATGGCTGCCTCCTGCGGCCTGAAGACTTAGACGTGCTCAACGGCGACGATTCCGGGAATTGCCCGGAGCGCGCCCGCAGCCTTCGGCGAGGCTGGATATTTGCCCGGCAGCTTCACTTCCACTTCGGCGCTATTGGTGAGGAGGATGAGCGACACTTCGCCGTCGCCGGGCCCCGCAAGATGCCGCTCGATCTCTGGAAGAGGCTGGCCATCGCGTATTGTAATGCGAAGCCCCTTGCCGATCCGGCGTGCTGCAAGATCAAGCGGCTCGGCCGAAACAATCCGGGCGCGCACTTCCTCGCCCTCCAGCACTGCCTGCAAGCCGACGAGCACGCAGGCGCCTTTCTCCAGAAGATCGCGAAATTGATCGAGGCCTTCCTGAAATATTATGGCTTCATACTGGCCGGACCGGTCCGACAGCAGGACAATGCCCAGTTTCGCGCCCGACTTAGTGCGCCTCTCATGCCGGTCAAGCACCGTCGCGGCAAGCCGCGCAGCGGATGCGCCCTGCCTGACCGCCCGGGCAAATTCCGCAAAGCTCTGCACTCTGAGGCGCGAAAGCACCGCCGCATAGACATCGAGCGGATGCCCGGACAGGAAAAAGCCAACAGCATCAAATTCGCGCCGCAGACGCTCAGCAAGCGGCCATGAGACGGCGGCCCTGGGCAGAACGGCAGCATCAAGGTTCTGGCTGCCAAATAACGCCGTTTGGCCGGCGCGCCGCTCCTCCTGCTGCCGGTGCGCATAGGCGAGAATTGTCTCAGCGCCTGCATAAACACGCGCGCGGTCCGGCTCCAAATCGTCGAAAGCTCCGGCCGATGCGAGGCATTCGAGCGTCCTTTTGTTGATTTCGCCCGGATCGATCCGCGCAGCGAAATCCGCCAAATCCCGGAAACCCCGCCGCCCCTCGCAACTGCCGTTGACGGCTTCGATGGCCCGTGCATGCCCCTCTCCCACGCCCTTGATGGCGGAAAGCGCATAGCGGATTGCCGGGGCTCCATTGATCAGAGCAGGCTCGAAATCAGCGCCGGAGGTTTGCACAGACGGCGGCAAGATCTTGATCCCGAGGCGCCGCGCCTCCGCGCAAAATTCAGCGAGCTTATCAGTGTTTGCTTTGTCCAGCGTCATCGATGCCGCGAGAAACTCGACGGGATAATTGGCTTTTAAATAGGCCGTCTGATAGGCGATGAGCGCATATGCTGCCGCGTGGCTCTTGTTGAAACCATAATCGGCGAATTTAGCAAGAAGATCGAAGATCTCATCGGCCTTCGCCTGGCCGATCCCGCGCTCGACCGCCCCGCTGACAAAACGCGAGCGCTGCGCCGCCATCTCGGATTTGATCTTTTTCCCCATGGCGCGGCGCAAGAGGTCCGCTTCGCCGAGCGAGTAGCCCGCGAGCACCTGGGCGATCTGCATCACCTGCTCTTGATAGATGATGACGCCAAAGGTCTCCTTGAGGATGGGCGCAATCTTCGGATGAATATAATTTGGCTCCTGCTCGCCGCGTTTGACGGCGCAGTAGACCGGAATATTTGCCATGGGGCCCGGCCGGTAGAGGGCGACAAGCGCGATGATGTCCTCGAAACGGTCGGCGCGCATTTCGATGAGCGCCTTGCGCATGCCCGCGCTTTCAAGCTGGAACACTCCTGAGGTCTCACCGCGCTCAAGCATCGCATAGGTTTTCCCGTCATCCAATGGGATGCGCGCGAGATCGGTTTCAACACCCCTCTTTGCAAGAAGCTTAAGGCATGTGGAAAGAACGGTTAGCGTCTTGAGGCCCAGGAAATCGAACTTCACAAGGCCCGCTGCTTCCGCCCATTTCATGTTGAACTGCGTCGCGGGCATAGACGATTTCGGATCGCGGTAGAGCGGCACGAGCTCTTGCAGCGGCCGGTCCGCGATGACAATCCCCGCCGCATGCGTGGAGGCGTTGGAATAAAGGCCTTCAAGCGCTTGCGCGATTTGAAGAAGCTTGGCGACTTTTGGATCCGCAGCCGCAGCCTCCCCAAGGCGCGGCTCGGACTCGACGGCTTGCTTGAGGGTCAGGGGAGCTGCTGGATTATGAGGGGGGACGAGTTTTGCAAGCCTGTCAACCTGCCCCAGCGGCATTCCGAGGGCGCGTCCGGCATTGCGCAGCACGCCGCGCGCTAGAAAGGAGCCGAAAGTGATGATTTGGGCGACCTTATCGGCGCCGTAGCGCTCGCGGACATAAGCGATGACCTCATCGCGCCGCTCCTGGCAGAAGTCGATGTCGAAGTCCGGCATCGACACGCGCTCGGGATTGAGAAAACGCTCGAACAGCAGCCCGAAGCGAATAGGGTCGAGATCTGTGATGGTCAGGGCATAGGCCACGAGCGAGCCTGCGCCTGAGCCCCTCCCGGGCCCAACGGGGATCCCTTTCGACTTCGCATATTTGATGAAATCCGCGACGATGAGAAAATAACCCGGAAAGTTCATTTTGACGATCACGCCGAGCTCAAAGGCAAGCCTGGCTTCATAATCAGCAGACGTAAAGCCTGGGGCTGGCCCATGCGCTTCAAGCCGCGCCCTCAGCCCCGCTTCGGCCTGAGCCTTAAGCTCCCCAGCCTCTTCGCAGGCTGCGCCGCTCGCAGAAAAGCGGGGAAGGATCGGCTTGCGCGTCCTTGGCCTTCCCCTGCAGCGCAAAGCTATCTCGACGCTGTTGCGCGTTGCCTCGGGAAGGTCGGCGAAAAGGGCGGTCATCTCCGCCCGCGTCTTGAAATAGTGCTCCGGCGAAAGCTGGCGGCGGCTGCTGTCGCTGACCGTGGCTCCATCCGCGATGCAGATCAACGCATCATGCGCTTCGTAATCGGAAGCCGCGGCGAAGAAGACTTCGTTCGTTGCAACAAGCGGCAGCGAAAGCCTGTAAGCAAGATCCAGAAGACAGGGCTCGGCCATGCGCTGGGCTGCAAGCCCATGGCGCTGCAGCTCGACATAGAGCCGGCCGGGGAACAGGCGCTCGAGCGCTGCCGCCCGTCCGAAGGCCAGGCTCGCCTGGTCCCGCGCAAAGGCTCTGTCGAGCGGCCCCCCGGGACCCCCCGTCAGGGCGATAAGCCCCTCCGTCCAATCTTTGAGGCCGGCGATCTTCACATGCGGCAGGTCGCCGGGCTCAGGATCGAGCCAGGCGCGCGAGGCAATACGCATGAGATTCTGATAGCCGGTTTCGTCCTGGGCCAGGAGCACAAGAGCGGAACGCCCGCTGCCAGGCTCTCCGCGCGGCAAAGGCGGGCCGTCTTCAAAATCGATCGTGATGTGCAGACCCGTGATGGGCTGGATACCCTCACCTGCGAGCTTCTCGGAGAATTCGAGCGCGCCGAAGAGATTGTTCGTGTCGGTGAGCGCAAGCGCCGGCATGGAATCGGCGGCGGCGAGCTTGGCAAGCTTTGTGACGGGGATCGCTCCCTCCCGCAGGGAGTAGGAGCTATGAACATGCAAGTGAACGAAGCCAACGCCGGATAGGAGGCTGCCTTCGCTGCTCCCGGCA
>DASRYK010000144.1:0-3066 GCA_035687205.1 Methylocella sp.
CGACACAAGGGCCATGGAAAAGATGCTTATGGAGCAGCTTGGCATGGAGGTTCGGATCAATCCCAAAGCCGGGGAGGCGGGCGAGGTCACCGTGCGTTACAAGACCTTCGACCAGCTCGATCTTCTGTGCCAGAGGCTCAAAGGGAATTAGGGGCACGGGTCAAGCGGAGGAAGCGGGTTGCCGGAGCGCAGCGTTCCGGGGCCGCTCCAACCCGGCAAAGCGCCGCTGGCCGCAGCCCGGAAAAGGCTGGAGCTCAAACGCTATTGCAAAAAAAAGCGCTCAACGCAGGCCTCTTCGCGAAGGCATCGCTGCAAAGCGTATCACGGGGGTCGATATGACGCCCGTGAGATATCTGCTGAACAATTAGGTCCAATCTACATTCAGGATTCTCATCGCGGCTTGGCAATGATTCCTTGTGTTCCGGATCAATTGATCCGGAGCATGAGGGATGGTCAAGCGATACGAACTGACGGATGCGCAGTGGCAACGGATTGAGGCATTGCTGCCGGGCAAGGCAGGCGGCCCGGGCCGCACCGCTGCGGATAACCGTCTGTTCGTCAACGGAGTTCTGTGGGTGCTGCGCTCTGGCGCGCACTGGCATGACCTGCCGGAGCGATACGGCAAGTGGAAGACCGTCCATACCCGCTTTGCACGTTGGGCAAAAAACGGCACATGGGAGCGCGTTTTCGAGATTCTCACCAAAGACCGCAAGAACGAGTATCTCATGCTCGACACGACTCTGGTCCGCGCCTACCAGCAGGCAGCGGCCGGAAAAGGGGGGACCAAAACCAGGCTCTGGGGCGTTCCCGAGGAGGATTGACCACTAAAATCCATATGCTCGCCGACGCGCTGGGCCGCCCATTGCGCTTCATCCTCACCGGCGGCCAAGTCCACGACATCGTTACGGCGCCTGCACTTCTCGATGGCGTCGAAGGCGGTGGCGTCATTGCTGACAAGGCCTGCGACAGCAACGCTCTTCGTCAGTTGCTCGCTGACGCCGGCATGGCCGCCGTCATCCCTTCGACCCGCGCACGCAAAGTGCCGGTTCCGCATGACACCGAACTCTACAAGGCCCGCAACCGCATCGAGCGTTGCTTCAATAAACTCAAGCACTTCCGCCGCTTCGCAACCCGCTTCGATCGCCGTGCCGTGCACTTCCTCGCATTCATCCATCTCGCCAGTGCTATGATCTGGATGCGCTAAATGTCGATTCAGCCTAAACTCCAATCCTCGGCCTCGATGCCGGTGGCAATGTCTGCGCCATAACCTTTGAGCATGCGAGCGAGTGCAGGGATGTGCGCCGTTTGACCGTTGAAGGCATTGCGGCGTAACCGCGCCATCCCCACTCCCCGCCTCACCGCGCGAACTTCTTATACTTCAGCCGGTGGGGGATGATGCTGTCGAGGCCGAGGCGGCGCTTCTTATCCTCCTCGTAATCCGCGAAATTGCCCTCGAACCACTCCACATGGCTGTCGCCCTCGAAGGCGAGCATATGGGTTGCGATGCGGTCGAGGAAGAAACGGTCGTGCGAGATGATGACCGCGCAGCCCGCGAAATCGGCCAGCGCTTCCTCCAGGGCGCGCAGCGTATCGACGTCGAGATCGTTCGTCGGCTCGTCGAGCAGGAGGACATTCGCGCCCGACTTCAAGATTTTGGCGAGATGGACGCGGTTGCGCTCGCCGCCGGAGAGCTGGCCGACCTTCTTTTGCTGATCCGGCCCCTTGAAATTGAAGGCTGAGGTGTAGGCGCGCGCGTTGATCTCGCGCTTGCCGAGATAAAGCACCTCATTGCCGCCGGAAATCTCCTCCCAGACGGTCTTTTTGCCGTCGAGCGTGTCGCGTGATTGGTCGACATAGCCGAGGCGGACCGATTCGCCGATCGCGATCGTCCCCTTGTCCGGCTTTTCCTGGCCCACGATCATGCGGAAGAGCGTCGTCTTGCCTGCCCCGTTCGGGCCGATCACCCCGACAATGCCGCCGGGCGGCAGCTTGAAGGAGAGATCATCAATCAAGAGCCTGTCGCCAAACCCCTTCGAGACATGGGAGAATTCAATGACATTGGCGCCGAGCCGCTCCGCGGCCGGAATGATGATCTGTGCCGTTGAGGGCGCCTTCTCGTTCTGCTTGGCGACCAGCTCCTCATAGCGCTGGATGCGGGCCTTGGATTTGGCCTGGCGCGCCTTGGGGCTGGCCGCGATCCATTCGGCCTCGGCTTCGAGCTGGCGCCTGCGCGCCTCCTCCTCCCGGCCTTCCTGCGCGAGGCGCTGCTGCTTCTGCTTGAGCCAGGAGGTGTAATTGCCCTCATAGGGAATGCCGCGCCCGCGGTCGAGCTCGAGGATCCATCCCGTGACATTGTCGAGGAAATAGCGGTCATGGGTCACGATCAGGATCGCGCCGGGGTAGGCGCGCAAATGGCTTTCGAGCCAGGCAACCGTTTCCGCATCGAGGTGGTTCGTCGGCTCGTCGAGGAGCAGCAGGTCCGGCTGCTCAAGCAGAAGCCTGCAGAGCGCCACGCGGCGGCGCTCGCCGCCCGAAAGCGCGGCGACGGGCGCGTCATCCGGCGGGCAGCCGAGAGCGTCCATCGCCTGATCAACCTGCGCGTCGAGATCCCAGAGCCCCTTCGCCTCGATCTCGTCCTGGAGCCGCGTCATTTCATCGGCCGTTTCGTCCGAATAGTTCATCGCGAGCTCGTTGTAACGGTCGAGCAGCGCCTGCTTGGCGGCAACCCCCAGCATGACGTTGCCGCGCACCGTGAGGCTCTCATCGAGCGCGGGCTCCTGCGGCAGATAGCCAACGCGGGCGCCCTCGGCGACGAAACCCTCGCCCGTATACTCCTTGTCAATCCCGGCCATGATTCGCAAAAGCGTGGATTTGCCCGCGCCATTGACGCCGAGAACGCCGATCTTGGCATCGGGATAGAAAGAGAGATTGATGTTCTCTAGAACCTTTTTCCCGCCTGGGTAGGTCTTGGAAAGGCCCCGCATGTGATAGATGAACTGGCGCGCCATGGATTTTCAGTCTTTCCGCCGCAACAATTTTACACGCGGGGTTTAGCCGCCTTGCGCC
>DASRYK010000145.1:0-3279 GCA_035687205.1 Methylocella sp.
AAATCGCTCACGATCCGCCCCGAGGCCCGGATTGATGCTTCTTTGAACGGCACCCTTCCCTTCAATGGCAGCGGCGCCGGCGGCCCTGGCTTCCCAGGCTTTGGGGTTGGAACGCGGAGCACGCAATTCACCTTCGGCGGCGACATTATCGCGACGTTCTGACAACCCCTTCGCTCCTTGGAAATTCTCCGCCCGGCGCCTTATGCGCCGGGCTATTTGTTTTTGAGGAAGCAACACCAGCGGGACCCGCTCAATACCCCGCCGCCAGCGTTCCCCGCTGGCGCGTGTCAGCGGCGCCCATTAGCACGCCATCCGCCCGCAAAATGCTCTGGGCCGAGCCCCAAGCGCCGCCAACAGCGACCTTGTGGCCCATGGCTTCGAGGAGCCTGGCGGTGTCGCTTGACAACCCGCGCTCGGCCAGGAGTTCGTCCGGCAGCCATTGATGATGAACTCTCACGGCCTCGGTGGCCTCGGCAATGTTCATGCCGAAATCGATCACATTCAGTATGATTTCCACGACTATGGTAATGATCCTCGATCCGCCTGGCGAGCCGGTCACGAGCTCAAGCTCGCCATTGCGGAAGACCATGGTTGGCGCCATGGAGGAAAGAGGCCTCTTGCGCGGCCCGGGCGCATTCGCCTCGCCGCCCAGAAGGCCATAAGCATTGGGGGCCCCAGGCTTCGCCGCGAAGTCGTCAAGCTCGTTATTGAGAAGAACTCCGGTGCCTTCGGCAACAAGGCCGAGCCCATAGGAGAAGTTCAGCGTATAGGTGTTGGACACCGCATTGCCGTCCGCATCGACGATGGAGAAATGCGTCGTCTCGCTGCTTTCGTAGGGCGCGGGGTCAAGCGGATGGATCTCAGCCGCGGGCCGCGCGCGGGTGAGCGAAATCCCGGCCCGCAGCCGCCCGGCATAGGCCTTCGAAATCAGCCCTTTCACGGGGACCGCGGCGTGATCCGGATCGCCAAGATATTCCGCGCGGTCGGCATAAGCCAATTTCATCGCTTCGGCCAAAAGATGGATGGTTGCGGCCGAGCTGGCGCCTTGCGCTGCCAGGGGAAACCCTTCGAGGATATTGAGAAGCTCAATAACATGAACGCCGCCGGACGACGGCGGCGGCATCGCAACAATCTCATGGCCCCGGTAGAGCCCATGGAGCGGCGCGCGCTCAACCGCGCGGTAAGATTTCATGTCCTCAAGCGTCATCCGCCCGCCTGCGGCGCGGACGGCTGCGACAATTTTCTCAGCCACAGGCCCTTCGTAAAAGGCGCGCTCGCCCTCACGGCCGACCGCCTCAATTACAGCGGCAAGATCGGGCTGAAGCAGCCAGTCGCCGCGCTTTAGCGCCGTGCCATCGGGGCGCAGAAAAATCCTCGCTGAGCTCGGCCATCGCCGGAGCCTCGTTTCGGCGCGGGGGAGCGAATCGGCAAGGTCGTCCGTGACCTCGATTCCGGACCGGGCGAGTTTGACAGCGGGGGCGGCAAGCTCAGCCAAGGAGAATTTGCCCGAGCCATAGTTCCGCAAGGCAAGGGCAAGCCCCGCGACCGTTCCCGGGACGCCAACGGCAAGCCCCGTGTTCCGGGAGGCTTCCGGGGCTGCCTCGCCTGCCGCATCAAGGAAAACGTCTCGCGGCGTGCCGGCTGGCGCCATTTCGCGATAGTCGATGGCGGCTGTTTTCCTCTCCTTCGCGAGATGCACTAGCATGAATCCCCCGCCGCCGAGATTGCCCGCCCGCGGCAGGGTGACGGCAAGCGCGAACCCCACGGCAACCGCAGCATCGACGGCGTTTCCTCCGCGCTGAAGGATCTCCACGCCAATCCGCGCCGCCGTGCCATCCTGCGCGGCGACCATGCCATGGCTCGCCAGCACGGGCAGGATTCGTGCGCCTTGAGATATGATAGGCGCAGGAGGTGGCGCTTCGGCCTTTGGCGCAAGCGGCACAAAGAAGCAAAGCAGCGCGGCAGCCCATATCCGGAGCCCCTGGCGGACGGTTTGCGGCCCACGGAGCCTGAACGCCGCGGCCCTCACCAATCGCTGCTTTCTTGTGCGATCACAGCAAGAAAGGCCGCGCCGAAGCGCTTTGCCTCTGCCGCCTCCACGCCGGGAATGCCGAGCAGCTCACCCTCCGTTGCCGGGCGCCCCAGCGCCATTTCAAGCAGCACGCTGTCCTGAAAGATCACGTAAGGCGGCTTCTTCTGCTGGCGGGCGATTTCCAGGCGCAGCGCCTTGAGCGCGGAAAGAAGACGGCTTTGCCTGGCCGTCAACACGCAGCCCGCAGCCTCCCCCGGCAGAGGCTCATAAGCTACCGCCGGTGACAGATCGCAGCCGGACTGCGCCTCATCGGCCGCCTCAAGGCATTGCAGCACGCCCGTTTCTCTGCCTGCGCCAAATCCCAGCCAATGGCTGCCGCCGTATCTCGACGCAGCTTGCACGGCTTTGGAAAAAAGAGCGGCAAAATGGCCAGAGAGAACATGCTCCGGCGCGCGCCTGAGGGCGGAAACCGCTTTCCGCACCGCCATGGCGCCAGCCGTTAGCAAGCCCTTCCCATCGCAGATATCACAATTGCCGCACGGCTCTGAATCCTCCCCGAATGCGGCGAGAAGTGTCTGACGGCGGCAGCAAGGCGTTTCGCACAATGCGGCGAGCGCCTCGAGCCTGCGCCTTTCTGCCTGCTTCCACGCGAAAGGCGCGCCGCTCGCATCAATCTGACGCTTGCGCAAAAGAATGTCCGAATCGCTGAACAAGGTGAGCGTTTCTGCCGGAAGGCCGTCACGCCCGCCGCGCCCAATTTCTTGATAATAGGATTCGACGCTATGCGGCAGGTCGGCGTGGCAGACGAAGCGCACATTGGGCTTGTCGATCCCCATGCCAAAGGCGATGGTGGCGACAATCACCACGCCGTCATGGCGCAGAAACTCGTCTTCATGCGCGGACCTTACCGCAGGATCGAGCCCCGCATGATAAGGCAAAGCCGGAACCCCTGCACGGCTGAGATACTCGCTGAGTTTTTCCGCCCCCTTGCGCGAGGCGCAATAAATAATCCCGCTGCTGCCCTTGTGGCGCTTCACCATCGCTTCGATCTGGCGCGCTGGGTCGCGTTTGCGCTTCATTGCAAGATGAATATTTGGCCGGTCGAAAGAACGCACAAAGATTCGTGGCTCAGCGGGAAAGAGCTTCTTCACGATCTCCCTGCGCGCTGCGGCGTCAGCCGCCGCCGTGACGGCGATGATCTGGAGGTCCCCAATGGCCCGCGCAACATGCTCAAGGCAGAGATATTC